>NZ_JACCQC010000100.1:0-419 GCF_015712225.1 Burkholderia sp. 9775_39
GTAGTGCGCCGCCCAGGGCGCCTCGGTGGCGTTCAGGTAGAAGCCGGCGCCTTGTCCGAGATCGTAACCGTCGTCGTTGGCCGCCTCGTCACCGCGCGGGCTGGTATCCGGCATCACCAGCGCGATGCCCAGCTCGGCGGCAATGCGCTGGGCGCCCGCCTTGGTGGTAAAGTTCTCATCGTTACAGGTCAGCCCCGACAGCCAGTACAGCACCGGCGGCGGTGTTTCGCGCTCAGGCGGTAAAAAAATGCTGAACGTCATGGCGCAGTTCAGGACAGGGGAGTGATGACGCCAGCGTTGTTGCTGGCCGTCAAAACAGCGATGCTCTTCAAGCAGTTCCATGCAAGGCTCCTCGGAAGGGATGTGCGCGTAAACGTTCATAATACAGATATTTCATTAGCCGGTGAGCAACTTTCACT
>NZ_JACCQC010000101.1:0-419 GCF_015712225.1 Burkholderia sp. 9775_39
CACACTTAGTGGCAATATCGGCATACTCTTCCGGGCGATCAATCTTGCCTTCCATGTTCTCATAAGGGAACAAATTAGGGTTGAAGATCACCTGGCGGATGTCGCAAAGAAAACCAATCCGTTCCGCCCAGTATCCGCCCAAGCCAACGCCGCAAATTAGCGGACGCTCGTCAACGTTCAGTTGCAACATTTTGTCCACTTCTTTAAGCAGATGCTGCATATCATGTTTCGGATGCCGCGTACTGTAGCTTATCAAGCGTACATCCGGGTCAATAAACTGCAATTGTAAGACTTTCTCGTGGTTACCCGGACTGTTAGAGTCAAAACCGTGTAAATAGATAATCATCGCTTCCTCACATAAGCCAGGGTTAGTGACCTGCTTTCTCTTCCTGCCAGCGTTCATGTAACTGATTCAGACG
>NZ_JACCQC010000102.1:0-416 GCF_015712225.1 Burkholderia sp. 9775_39
CCTTGAAGGGTCGTTCGAGACCAGGACGTTGATAGGTCAGGTGTGTAAGCGCAGTAATGCGTTCAGCTAACTGATACTAATTGCCCGTAAGGCTTGATCCTATAACAAGTCTGCCTTGTAGATCGGCGCCGTGCGAAAGCACCGGTCGCGATCCAAAGCGACATGTTGAATTCTCGTGTGTGATACACACAACCTAATTACTGCTTCTTCCCAGATTGGTTCTGTTGGCCACGCCAGCAGAACAACCCTCTTTGCCTGATGACCATAGCGAGTCGGTCCCACCCCTTCCCATCCCGAACAGGACCGTGAAACGACTCTACGCCGATGATAGTGCGGATTCCCGTGTGAAAGTAGGTAATCGTCAGGCTCCCTAAGCCAGAAACCCCCGCCCGAAAGGCGGGGGTTTTTGCATTGGT
>NZ_JACCQC010000103.1:0-409 GCF_015712225.1 Burkholderia sp. 9775_39
GGCCGGTACCAGCCTCAGCACGGTCTTTGCGCAGCCGCGCAATCTGGTGTCGGCGCGGTTCCTGTCGATGCTGCGCGACATCCTGCGCTTCAACCGCCAGGCGCACACCAACCTGGCGGTGGCCCGAAGCGAGCGCCACAGCCTCGGCGCGCTGCTGGCGGCCGGCCGCTATGGCGAGCCGTTCTGCGCGCACTATCTGCTGCCGATGGCGGCCGCAATCTGGTCGACGCCGAGCCGCGAGATCCTGGCATTTCCAGCCGAAACGTTCCTTCGATTCTGTCTAAACCACGGCTTGCTGCAGGTCTTCAACCGGCCGCGTTGGCGTACCGTCAAAGGCGGCGCGCGCAGCTATGTGCAGGCGATTGCCAGCCGGCTGGCCGATGTGCGTGTCGGCACGCCGGTGCGAGGC
>NZ_JACCQC010000104.1:0-406 GCF_015712225.1 Burkholderia sp. 9775_39
TTTTCGTTCTGCTCATTACAGAAAAAATAACGTTCTCCACCGACCTCTGTCAGGTCGATTTCCCAGAGCACCAAGCTGGCCGACTGCTCCGCACGGGTGCATTCATTCAGTGTTTCCTGCCGGATATCCTGCATCAGTTCACCACCTGTTCAAACTCTGCGCTGAACTCAACACGCAGCATACTGACCCGCGACGACCATTTTGCGCAGGTCACCTTTATCTGCCGCCACTCATAAGGCGGCGTCCACAGAAAGGATTTCCAGCCCCCGTGCTCTTCCAGAAACGACTCCAGTACCATGGCCTCCTCACGGGGGACAGAAAGCGTCACGCTGTACGTTTTCAGGTTGGCATTCAGCCCGGCAGGCGCTCGCTGGGAATAGCCATCACCAAAGCGCACCTTTCTTAC
>NZ_JACCQC010000105.1:0-404 GCF_015712225.1 Burkholderia sp. 9775_39
GTCAGCAACCGCTAGCTCGTCCTTGAGGAAGGCGGCCCAGTGGTTGCCGAGCTTTATGGGGTCTTCGCCGCGCAGCAGCGTGTCTTTCCACATCACGCGCAAGCAAGCCTTCCAGGATTTCGCTACACTATTAATTGACGAATCAATCGTTGATGCGGCATTTGTATTGCCGCTCCCAGTCATGGCCGTCCACACCGCGCTCCCACATTCCCATACCCAGGTCCTGCCGTTCAAGGAATCGCTTTTGGCGATGATCGGCATTTGCTTTGTCGTCGTTCTGGTGGCGTTCGACCAGACCGTGGTCGGTACCGCCTTGCCGACGGTGGTGGCCGAACTCAAAGGCTTTGAGCTGTATGCCTGGGTGGCGACGTCGTATCTGCTGACCTCCGTGGTGACGGTGCCGA
>NZ_JACCQC010000106.1:0-401 GCF_015712225.1 Burkholderia sp. 9775_39
ACTGTGCGGCGTACCGTGGGGAATGGCAATGCCGTTGCCCAGATAGGTGCTGATTTGCCCCTCGCGCTCGCGCATGCCTTGTAGATAGTCTGCCCGCGTATGTCCGGCATGGGTCAGGGCTGCAACGACACGCTGTAGCGCCTCGTCTTTTGTTTTGACCTGACGATCGAAACAAATATCGGCAGAAGTCAGTTGCATAGCTTGCTCCTTATTTCATGGCGCCAGCAAGAGCTGTCGCTTTGTCAGTGCGTTTTTGCCACAGCCGCCAGCATCCCAGCATAAGTGCCCCGCAGGCGGAACCGGCGAGAATGCACAGCACCCACATCAACGGTTTACTGACCAGCGGCAGGATTAAGAAGCCGCCGTGCGGTGCCGGAACCTGAATATGCAGGCTGTAGCTG
>NZ_JACCQC010000107.1:0-399 GCF_015712225.1 Burkholderia sp. 9775_39
GTTTGGCACCTCGATGTCGGCTCATCGCATCCTGGGGCTGTAGTCGGTCCCAAGGGTTGGGCTGTTCGCCCATTAAAGCGGTACGCGAGCTGGGTTCAGAACGTCGTGAGACAGTTCGGTCCCTATCCGTCGTGGGCGTAGGAAATTTGAGAGGAGCTGTCCTTAGTACGAGAGGACCGGGATGGACATACCTCTGGTGTACCAGTTGTCGTGCCAACGGCATAGCTGGGTAGCTATGTATGGACGGGATAAGTGCTGAAAGCATCTAAGCATGAAGCCCCCCTCAAGATGAGATTTCCCAACTTCGGTTATAAGATCCCTCGAAGATGACGAGGTTAATAGGTTCGAGGTGGAAGCGTGGTGACACGTGGAGCTGACGAATACTAATCGATCGAAGAC
>NZ_JACCQC010000108.1:0-398 GCF_015712225.1 Burkholderia sp. 9775_39
CGTTTACACAGGAAAGTCATCGCGACCGGCAATAAGAGGGATATGCATGCCAGATTTTTTCTCCTTTATTAACAGCGTCCTTTGGGGATCGGTAACGATTTACCTGCTCTTCGGCGCAGGTTGTTGGTTCACTTTTCGCACCGGATTTGTGCAGTTTCGCTACATCCGCCAGTTTGGCAAAAGTCTTAAAAATAGCATTCATCCACAGCCAGGCGGTTTAACCTCATTTCAGTCATTGTGTACCAGTCTTGCGGCGCGCGTGGGTAGCGGCAACCTGGCCGGCGTTGCGCTGGCAATTACCGCCGGTGGACCTGGAGCCGTCTTTTGGATGTGGGTTGCCGCGTTTATCGGCATGGCGACCTCGTTTGCCGAATGTTCTCTGGCACAACTTTATAAAG
>NZ_JACCQC010000010.1:0-238798 GCF_015712225.1 Burkholderia sp. 9775_39
CGTGATCGGGATGTCCGTTCAACGTGAAACGTTTGCCAGCGTCAGCTGCTCGCCATCCACCGATACCAAAAAAGCGCTTCGACCGCGATTCCCATTCTTCGAGGCGGATTTTCGAAAGCGCGTCACCTCGGCCCTGGGCCATAAAGGTGTACGCGCCGGTGTACTGATACACCTCCGCTTGCTCCGGTAGCGCGCCTTGATTTGGCATCGTCGGCAACGATGTGCCCTTCGCGTTGAAAGCGCTCGCAGGGTTCTTGTAGTCGAACGTGCGAGTGGTCAGCGACGTACTCTGCAACGTTCGTGTGCCGCTCCACTCCGTGAGTGCGTCCGATGCGACCGTCGTGCCCGCGCGTGAAAAAGTGAGCGGCAGCGGTTCGTCGAGTGCTGTCAGGCGATCGGTGATGACGAGGCGATGTGCTTTGCCATCGCTGTCGTGCTTCCAGTAGCCGTAGAGCCCTTCCGATTCAAGGAGCCGGTGGACGAAATTCCAATCAGTTTCGTCCTGGCGGCAGAAGGAGAGTGACGGCAGGGTCCGGGACAGATGAAACTCGAAGAAGCCGCGTGCTTGGGGATGAGCGTTGAAAACGTCGGTGACGATCGCATCGACCGGTTTGTCCTGCCAGATCTTCTGGTCGCGACGAAATCGCAGGAAGTGCATCCACGAGGAGATCGTGAGCTGGTGAAATGTCAGCCCTCCGTCTGCTCCGAGACGTCTCGCTGTATGCACGTAGCCGTTGTGCGGCGCATACGAACCACCACCCTGCTGGATCCACAGCGTCGCAGGTTGCGCAATAAGGTTCTTGAGCTCGACGCTCGACGTCGTCGAAACAACATCGACGACAAACTCAAAGTCGCGCCCGAGTCGCACATCACCGATCATCTGGTGCGGGAGCAACATGTCGTGTCCCAATGACGTGTCAAGCTTGAGAAGCCGGTCTTGCTGAATCAACCCGCCTCGAATGAAATGCATTAGATTACGCACATCCATCTGCATACCATTCTTTATCCCTACGCACGCTTGCTAAGTGGTAATTTCACTTTGCCCTCGCAGGCGATTGTACAGAACAGCGGATCTAGCGAATCTCAAAAATGGTCAATGTTGATAACGTCCGCTCCATCCCATTACTGATTATTCGTCGCGTCGATAGAAAATGACATCCGCGTAATTGAATGACTTATACGGCCCTCTGTGAACGTCTATTCTGCAGGGGTGCCGATTTTTCTACATGCCTGAACCATTGGCTGCGTACGCATTGTTGGTCACCGCGCCCCAGCGATCTGGGTTATCAGTCATATATTTATCGACGATTGCGGCCATATGCATGTTGGTCATCCCGAGATTGACGGCACAACCATGTCGCTTCACTGCACGCGGCAAGTCCTTCATCGCAATGATCGGCGCATAGAAAATGCCGTCGAAAACTCCCTCCAGATAGCGCTGCCTTTCCGAACCGCGCCCTGCTCAGTCGTTCAATTCAATGCGATAGCGAAGAGCCTCGGCGAATCCGTAGGCGGCCGGTTTTCTGAAGTGCTCGATCAATACACCATTGCACGCAGCAATCACCTTCCGCGAGGCGATATTCTCCGGATCGACCGTTAGTTCGACATAGGGCAGACCTGCTGTCTTCGCTTCGCCCAGCATCAGATTGAGCGCCTGCGTGGCGTAGCCGTTTCCCCTCTTCCACGGCACAACCGAGAAGCCGATATGTCCGAGTACGTATGACGGCAACTCGGCGGTTCCGACCTGCCAACGAAATCCGATCGCGCCGCAGAAATCACCGTCCCATATCCAGCGGACAATGCTCGGGAGCCGCGCGACGGTCGCGCCATCGGGTAAAGGAATCGGGCCGCCCGATGCAGCGGGATCGTCCAGTCCGTTCACGAATCGCACGGCATCGACGCCGATAGCATCCAATTGTTCGCGCGCGGCGATCGCCTTACGGACGTTGTCAGGCGACCATCCGGCCTCGAGCGCCGAAACGTAGCGCGGCAGCAAAGCAAGCGTAGGTCTCAACAATTCGATTGCGCTCATGCCGATCGGTGCGTGTCCGGGAAAGATGATTGTCAACGGTTTGATCGGCGGCGTCGAGCGTATCAAAATGGCCGATCGCCGACGTTCCTCCCCGCCAATTTACGATGAACCATACAAAACCCCGGCATGCAGACCTGCGCCTGCATGCCGGGGCTTTTCGCTTCCCGGCCGGCGAGCGACGAACCGCCCGCCGTTCGCGCGTCACCGCGCCGCCACTTCCGCCTTGACGGACGCCGCATCGCCGACCGCCGTCGGCGCCGGCGCATTCCCCCACCCGCCGCCCAGCGCACGGATCAGATTGACGGTCGACACCGCCTGCGCACCGGTCAACTGGTTCGCCTGCAACTGCGACTGCAGCACCGAGCGCTCGCTGTCGATCACGTCGAGATACGCGACCTCGCCTTCCTGGTACTGCGTCCGCGACAGCGTCGCGGCCCGGCGCGACGCATTGACGGCCGCATCCTGCGCGCGGATCTGGTCGTCGAGCAGGCGCAGATCGGCGAGATTGTCCTCGACCTCGCGGAACGCGACGAGCACCTGCTGCCGGTAATTCGCGACCTGCTCGTCGTACTGCGCGCGCGCCTGCTGCACGCCGGCCGCCCGCCGTCCGCCGTCGAACAGCGGCAACGTCAGCGCGGTGCCGGCGAACGGCCCGAGCAGGAACGTACGGCTCGACCACAGGAACAGGTTGCCGAGCGTCGACGCTTCATAGCCGAACGACCCGGTGATATCGAGCTTCGGGAAGTACGCCGACTTCGCGAGCCCGATCCGCGCGTTCGCGGCCGCCATCGCGCGTTCGGCCGCCGACACGTCCGGGCGGCGTTCGAGCAGCGCGGACGGCAGGCCCGGCGGAATCTTCACCGCGACCGGCACGATCGGCGTTTCCTTGAACGCGAAATCCGCGGGCGCCTTGCCGAGCAGGATGGCGAGCGCATGCTCGGACGCCGCGCGCCGGCGCGCGACGCCGACCGCATCGGCCTGCGCGCTCGCCAGTTCGTTCTTCGCGCGCGACACGTCGAGCTCGCTGATGTCGCCTTCGTTGAAGCGGCGCTGCACGAGCTTCAGTGCCTGCTCGCGCAACTCGACCGTGCGGCGGTACAGGTCCTGGTCCGAATCGAGCTGACGCAGCTCGAAGTAGTTCTGCGCGACGTCCGCCTGCAGCGCGAGCTGCACCGAACGGAACAGCGCTTCGCTCTGCGCCTGGTCGGCACGCGACGCCTCGACGTTGCGGCCGACGCGGCCGAACAGATCGGCTTCGTACGACACCGTGCCCTGCGCGCGCCACAGCGTCGCGTTGGTCGGGCCGGTGCCCTGCGGCTGGAACTGCGACGCCGACGACAGCCCCTCGCGCGTCGGCCCGAAACCGGCGCCGACCTGCGGGAACCATTGCGAGCGCGCCGAACGCGTCGCCGCCCGCGCTTCCTCGACCCGCGCGGCCGCGGCCTTCAGGTTCTGGTTCGCGGCGAGCGCCTGCGTCTCGAGCGAATCGAGCACCGGGTCGCCGAACACCTTCCACCATTCGCCGCGGTGTTCGCCATCCGACGGCTCGGCCGTCTTCCACGTGCCGGCCTGCTCGCCGGCGGCGAGGGTCGGCGCTTCCTTGAACGCGGCGGGCGCCGCCGCGTCGGGACGCTGGTAGTCGGGGCCGACCGCACACGCGGCGAGCAGCGTCGCGAGCAGGGTGCTCGCGGCCGCCACCTTCGCGAAGCGCATCAGGCCGTTCGTGTTGTGCATGTTGTCCATCTTTCTATCCTCAAGCATCGGAAGCCGACGCACCCGACGGCGACACGCCATAACCCGCCGAGTCCTTGCCGGCGACGTGAATCTTGCCGCCCGCGAGCGTGCGCAGCACGACGTAGAACACCGGCGTCAGCATCAGCCCGAACAGCGTCACGCCGAGCATCCCGAAGAACACCGCGACCCCCATCGCATAACGCATTTCCGAACCCGCGCCGGTCGACGTGACGAGCGGCACCACGCCCATGATGAAAGCGATCGACGTCATCAGGATCGGGCGCAGCCGCAGCCGGCTCGCCTCGATCGCGGCCTCGAGCGGCGTCCTGCCGTCGTGTTCGAGCTCGCGCGCGAATTCGACGATCAGGATCGCGTTCTTCGCCGACAGCCCCACCAGCACCATCAGGCCGATCTGCGTGAAGATGTTGTTGTCGCCCTGCGTGAGCCACACGCCCGTCAGCGCCGACAGAATGCTCATCGGCACGATCAGGATCACCGCGAGCGGCAGCGTCAGGCTTTCATACAGCGCGGCGAGCACGAGGAACACGAGCAGCACGCTGATCGGGAACACCCACATCGCCGAATCGCCCGCGAGGATCTGCTGGTACGTGAGGTCGGTCCACTCGAAGCGCACGCCGCGCGGCAGCGTCTCGTGCGCGATGCGTTCGACCGCGGCCTGCGCCTGCCCCGACGAGAAGCCGGGCGCCGGGCCGCCGTTGATGTCGGCCGCCGTGTAGCCGTTGTAGCGCACGACCATTTCCGGGCCGAACGTCGGCGTCACGGTGACCAGCGACGACAGCGGCACCATCTCGCCCTTGTCGTTGCGCGTCTTCAGTTGCAGGATGTCGTCCGCGCGCTGGCGGAACGGCGCATCGGCCTGCACGCGCACCTGGTACACGCGTCCGAAGCGGTTGAAGTCGTTCACGTACAGCGAACCCAGATACACCTGCATCGTGTTGAACACGTCGGTCACCGGCACGCCGAGCTGCTTCGCCTTCACGCGATCGAGATCGACGTTGAGCTGCGGCACGTTGATCTGGTAGCTCGTGAACAGCGGGCCGAGTTCAGGCGCCTGCTGCGCGCGCTTGATGAAGTCGTTGGTCGCATCCGACAGCTTCGCGTAGCCGACCGCGCCGCGATCCTCGATCTGCATCTTGAACCCGCCGAGCGTACCGAGGCCGAGCACCGGCGGCGGCGGGAACACCGCGACGAACGAATCCTTCATCGCGCCGTACTTCTGGTTCAGCGCACCCGCGATGGCGCCGGCCGACAGCGCCTTGCCGTGCCGTTCCGCGAACGGCTTGAGCGTGACGAACACGATGCCCGCGCTCGAGCTGTTGGTGAAGCCGTTCACCGACAGCCCCGGGAACGCGACCGCGCTCTCGACGCCCGGCTGCTTCAGCGCGATCGAACCCATGTCGCGGATCACCTTCTCGGTGCGGTCGAGCGACGCACCGTTCGGCAGCTGCGCGAACGCGATCAGGTATTCCTTGTCCTGCGCGGGCACGAAGCCGCCCGGCACGACCTTCGACACGAGCACCGTCGCGCCCACCAGCACGAGATACACGCCGAGCATCAGCGTCTTGCGCGACAGCACGCCGCGCACGCCGCGGCCGTAGTTCTCCGCCCCGCGATGGAACACCTTGTTGAAGCCGCGGAAGAAGCCGCCGAGCACGCGGTTCATCACACGCGTGAGCCAGTCTTCCTTGTCGCCGTGCCCCTTCAGCAGGATCGCGGACAGCGCCGGCGACAGCGTCAGCGAGTTGAACGCCGAGATCACCGTCGAGATCGCGATGGTCATCGCGAACTGCTTGTAGAACTGGCCGGTCAGGCCCGACATGAACGCGAGCGGCACGAACACGGCGACCAGCGTCAGCGCGATCGCGATGATCGGCCCGCTCACTTCCTGCATCGCCTTGTAGGTCGCCTGCCGCGCGTTCATCCCGTTCTCGATGTTGCGCTCGACGTTCTCGACGACGACGATCGCATCGTCGACCACGATCCCGATCGCGAGCACCATCCCGAACAGCGACAACGCGTTGATCGAATACCCGAACGCGAGCAGCAGCGAGAACGTGCCGATGATCGACACCGGCACCGCGATCAGCGGAATCAGCGACGCGCGCCAGGTCTGCAGGAACACGATCACGACGATCACGACCAGCGCGATCGCTTCGAGCAGCGTGTGCACGACGGCCTTGATCGACGAGCGCACGAACTGCGTCGGGTCATAGACGATCTTGTAGTCGACGCCCGCCGGCATGTCCTGCTTCAGCTCGGCCATCGTCTTGCGCACCTCGTCCGAGATCTGCAGCGAGTTCGCGCCCGGCGACTGGTTGATCGCCATCGCGACGGCCGGCTTGTTGTCGAGCAGCGAGCGCAGCCCGTACTCGGACGCGTCGAGCTGGATCCGCGCGATGTCGCGCAGGTGCGTGACGCCGCCGTCCGGCGTCGTCTTCACGACGATGTCGCCGAATTCGTCTTCCGTCTGCAGACGGCCGCGCGCGTTCACCGACAGCTGCAGCGGCGTGCCGGGCAGCGACGGCGATGCGCCGATCACGCCGGCCGCGACCTGCACGTTCTGCTCGCGGATCGCCTGCACGACGTCCTCGGCCGACAGCCCGCGCTGCGCGACCTTCTGCGGATCGAGCCACACGCGCATCGCGTAGTCGCCCGAACCCCACAGCTGCACCTGGCCGACGCCCTGGATCCGCGACAGGCGATCCTTCACGTTGATCAGCGCGTAGTTGCGCAGGTAGGTCATGTCGTAGCGGTTGTCAGGCGAGATCAGGTGGACCACCATCGTCAGCGTCGGCGAGCTCTTCACCGTGGTGATGCCGAGCCGCTGCACGTCTTCCGGCAAGCGCGGCAGCGCCTGGTTCACGCGGTTCTGCACGAGCTGCGTGGCCTTGTCCGGATCGGTGCCCAGCTTGAACGTGACGGTGATCGTCATGTTGCCGTCGCTGTTCGCCTGCGACTGCATGTAGAGCATGTCCTCGACGCCGTTGATCTGCTCTTCAAGTGGCGACGCGACCGTCTCGGCGATCACTTTCGGGTTCGCGCCCGGGTACTGCGCCTTCACGATCACCGAAGGCGGCACGACTTCCGGATATTCCGAAATCGGCAGCAGGAACATCGCGATCACCCCGCCGAGCAGGATGATCACCGATAGGACTCCTGCAAAGATCGGCCGGTCGATAAAGAATTTGGAAATGTTCATGGGTTGCTCTGTCTGGTTGAACGCGGATGCGAAGCGGCGCGCCGCTTACGAATCCGCCTTCGCCGGTGCGGCCGGCTTCGCGGTGCTCGCGAGCGGCGCGGACGGCGCATCGCCGCCCGTCATCGGGACCATGTGCGGCTTCACCTGCTCGCCCGGACGCACGCGCTGCGTGCCGTTCACGACCACGCGGTCGCCGGCCGACAGCCCGCTCACGATCACGCGCCGGTTGCCGTGCTGCATCCCTTGCTGCACTTCGCGATACGACACGCGGCCCTGCTGGTCGACGACGAACACGAACTTCTTGTCCTGGTCGGTGTTGATCGCCGCGTCGTCGACGAGCAGCGCCTCGTGCGGCGCGCTGCCACCCACCTTCACGCGTGCGTAGAGGCCCGGGACCAGGGTGCCGTCCGCGTTGTCGAAGCGTGCGCGCACGCGGATCGTGCCGGACGACGTGTCGAGCCGGTTGTCGACCGAATCGATCTCGCCGCTGCGCGAGTAGCCGGTTTCGTTCGCGAGGCCGAGCTCGACCGGCACCTTGCGGCCGCTGCGCGCGCCGTTGATGTATTGCAGGTAGGTCTGCTCGTCCGCGTCGAACGACGCGTAGATCGGCGACACCGACACCAGCGTCGTCAGCGGCGCGGCCGACGCGCCGGCCGACACGACGTTGCCGAGCGTGATTTCCGCGCGCGACACGCGGCCCGACACCGGCGCGGTGATGCGCGTATAGCCGAGATTGATGCGCGCCGTTTCCAGCGCGGCTTCGGCGGCCTTCAGGTTCGCATTCGCTTCGCGCGCCGCGTTCTGCTTCTCGTCGTAGTCGCGCTTCGCGATCGCGTTGTCGCCGATCAGCCGCTGCGCGCGCTGCCAGTCGCTCTGCGCGTAGCCGTTGCGGGCCTGCGCGGCCGCGAGCTGCGCGGCGGCGCGATCGACTTCCGCCTGGTACGGGCGCGGGTCGATCACGAACAGCACGTCGCCCTTCTTCACGAGCGCGCCGTCCTTGAAGTTCACCGCGACGATCGTGCCCGACACCTGCGGGCGCACGTCGACTTTCTCGACCGCCTCGAGGCGGCCCGAATAGCTTTGCCAGTCGGTCACGGTCTGCGGCACGACGGTCGCGACGTCGACTTCGGGCAGCGGCGCCGGCGCTTTCTCGGGGGCGTTCGCGCTCACGCGCATCGCGCCGAACGTGCCGAGGCCGACGACGGCGAGCGTGACGATCGCCGCGGTCGCGATTCGGGAACGGGAGGTGCGTAGGATGGCCATGTGGATCTCCAGTAAGCGTGGATTGGTTCTGGTTATTCGGGACGGTTCGGCTGGCGGGCCTGGAAGCGGCACTGGAAGAAGCGCACGGCTTCCTCGAATGCGGCTTCGTGCGTGGCGAGCGCGGCGTGCGTGATGTCCGGGTAGCGGATCACCTGCGTGAGCACGCCCGACGAGATCAGGCAGCCCGCATAGTTCTCCGCTTCGACGTGCAGCACGTCGTTCTGCGCGGTGACGACGAGCGTCGGCGGCAGCCCCGCGAGGCGCACCGATTCGATCGGCGCCGCGTACGGGTGCATGCGCTGCGCGGCCTGCGGCAGATACGCGCGATAACAGGCCGCGCATTCGCGCGCGGTGATGTCGGACGCGAGGCGCTCGGCGTCGCCGATGCGCGTCATGCTCGGGTCGAGCATCGGCCCGAACAGCGCCTGCGCGGCGATCGACACTTCGCCGCGGTCACGTGCGATGAAGGCGAGGCAGTTCGCGAGCTGGCCGCCCGCGTCGTGCCCGGCGACCCCGATCTTCTTCGGGTTGCCGCCGAACGCGCGGGCGCGCGTCGCGGCCCACACGGCGGCGCGATACGCATCCTCCGGCGCGGCCGGAAAAGGAAAGGCCGGCGCGAGCGAATAATCGACCGACACTACGAGAGCTGGTAAGCGTTCTGCTAAAAAACGCGCGGCGAAATCCGCGTCTTCGAGCGAACCGCGGACGAAGCCGCCGCCGTGGAAATAAAGCACTACTGGCAACCCGGTCTTGTCCGGGCGGCGGTAGAGACGCAGCACGATGTCCTGCGCGTAGCCGGGAATTTCCACTTCGGCAACCGTCAGCGCCGCGCCCGCTATGGCTTGCGCGGGCAGCGCGGCTTTCAGGAATTTGCTGAATTCAGAAGCGTCCATGACGATGCAGCATCCATTTCGAGATGGAACGAATTCTGGGTCCGGCAGACATTGGGATAAATGCCTATAATCCGGCAACACAATTCAACGCCCCCGAACAATCCGAGGCTGCGTTTACCCACGAGGTAGCGCAGCCTTCTTGTTCCGGCGGCAAATTAAATTGCGGAGGTTGTGATGGACCGGCTTCAGGCCATGCAGGTGTTTACTCGCGTCGTCGATACAAGCAGCTTCACCAAGGCAGCAGAAACGCTCAGCTTGCCGCGAGCGTCCGTCACGACGATCATCCAGAATCTCGAAGCATTCCTCGGCGTGCGGCTGATGCACCGGACCACGCGCCGGCTCTCGCTCACGCCGGACGGCGCCGCGTACTACGAACGATGCGTGCGGATCCTCGCTGACGTCGAGGAAACCGAAGCAAGCTTCCAGGCCAACAACCGGAAGCCGCACGGAAAGTTGCGTATCGACATGCCGGGCTCGATCGGGCGGCTGCTCGTGATTCCGTCGCTGTGCGAATTCCATACGCGCTACCCGGACATCGACCTGCAACTCGGCCTGTCCGATCGGCCGGTCGACCTGCTGCAGGAAGGCGTCGACTGCGTGATCCGCGTCGGTGCGCTGCAGGACTCGTCGCTCGTCGCACGCCGCGTCGGCCTGTTCGAATGCGTGACCGTCGCGTCGCCCGATTATCTCGAGCGCCACGGCGAGCCGCAGACGATCGACGACCTGAACCAGCACAAGGCCGTCAACTACTTCTCGAGCCGCACGGGCCGCACGATCGACTGGACCTTCCTGATCGACGGCAAGGAAGTCGAGATGAAGATGGAGGGCATCGTGTCGGTAAACGACGCGGATGCGTACGTGACGTGCGGAATCGAAGGCTTCGGGCTGATCCAGCCGCCGCTGTTCATGGTGCTGCCGCACCTGCGCGAAGGCCGGCTCAAGGAAGTGCTGCCCGGCGTCAAGCCGCTGCCGATGCCGATTTCGGTCGTGTATCCGCACAGCCGCCATCTGTCGCCGAAGGTGCGCGTGTTCGTCGACTGGGTGGCCGAAGTGTTCGACCGTTGCCCGCTGCTGAGCGGCAAGGGCAGCCTCGACGCGACGTGCAGCAAGCGCACGTTCGAGGAAGCCGAACGCGCGCCGGTGCTCGATACGCCGGTCATCAACGAGTGGGTCGCGTAATCGCCTGACCCCCACGCGCGGGCCGGACGGCCCGCGCGTCATCCCGCCTGAGCGCCGCCCGGCACGTCTGTCAAGCGCGGTGCCCCGATCCTTCCCGAATCCGCAGTAAACCTTTGCGCGACCCGCGGCAATCGGCCGCGTGCGTCGTCGCGGGTCGTTGCGCGTCGCCGCCGCGCATCCCGGCGAAGCCCGCGCCGCGGGGCTCCCGGCCATTTCCGCATAGCCCTGCCGGCGGTGCGGATGACGATTGTTCCACTGACACGACAATTCAATTCGCGTCTGCCGCATTTATCGCACCGGAACAGATACCTAGAGTAAACCCTGTCGCGCACCTCGTTGCGCATCGAACAGATCCCGCCTTGCGGGACCGGAGTCAGCGCTCAAGCGCCAGCTCCGACATCTCTAGGAGTGACGCCATGAACCGCCGCCATCTTCTCTCGGCCCTTGCTCTCGCGCTTGCGGTGTCCGCACCGGCCTTCGCCGATTCGGGTACCCCGCATGCCGGCGACTACGGCAACACGTCGTGGTACTCGCAACACAACGGCCCGCGGACGCGCGCCGAAGTGAGCGCGGAAGTCGTGCAGGCCCGCAAGGACGGCACGCTCGCATACCTGCGCAAGGCGACTTCGTATCCGCAAGGGCTCGAACTCGCACAAAGCCCGTATCGCTCGACGCCGGAAGGCAACCAGCTCGCCGGCGGGGGCCGGTAAACGCGCGACGCCGCGCGGCGGGTTGCCCCGCGCGCGGCGTTTCGAACGACTTTGTCGACGACTCGCTGAGTCAGTTAGTTGCAGGAGCACATGATGAACGATCAACTTCCTTCGCCGCTCGATCACTGGGACGACACCACGCCGGTCTGGACGCCGTTCCGTTCGGCCCCGCAATCGCATTGACTGCGTTGACCGCCGGCTGAGTCATCGTCCGGCCGTCAACGACGCGGTACGCCGTCGCGCCATTCGCCCCAGTGCGTGACGATGTCCTGCACCAGCGGATTGCCCGCGCGGTACAGGTTTTCGGTCGCCGGGGCGAAGCCGCCCTGGTCCGCGTAGTTCAGCAGGTTGTCGGCGCTCGTCTGCCCCGCGTACGGCCGATCGAAATCGGACCCGGTGCGCAGCACGGCCACACGCGACAGGTCGACCCGCTTCACGCTCGCCGCGCGCTTGAGCGCTTCATACGTCGCGTTGTCCTCCTGCGCGGTCATGCAGTAGGTGCCCTTGCCGTCCGTCAGGATCTTGGTCCACTGACGCGCGCGCTCGCCGATCAGCGTGCCCGAGAACCACGTGTTGCCCGACGACGTATCGCACTGGATCACCGTCGGCGGCCGGTTCGCCGGCGCATACGTGAACTTCGCGCGCGCAGCCTGCGCCTGGGCGCTATCGGCGAGCACGACGTTGCGCGACAGCGCGTACGCGGCGTCGGTCAGCTGCGGGTTGAGCTGGAACACTTCGGTGCGATAGTCGAGCGGCGGCTTGTCGTTCGGGCTCTTCGTGTTGATGCCGAGAAAGCCGGTGTTCCACCCGGCCGGAATCTCGCGCGCATCGAGCTCCCACTGCAGGCTGAAATCGACGAGGTATTTCGACCACGCGGCCGATCCGACCGTGCCCTGTGCGGGGTCGACGCCCGCGATGCCCGAGATCAGGAAATAGGTGCGGCGCAGATCGAAGCGTGGCGAGAACGTGAGCGCCATGATCGTCGCCGACGCGTTCGCATAGCCCATCCCGGTCGTGACCACGCACACGTCCTGCTTGTTGCAGTGGACAGCCGGATAGTCGGGCGACAGGCCCGGCACGGTGATGTCGCGCCACGGGCCGAGCCGGTCGAGCCATGCCTGGCCTTCCGGGCCGAACATCGTGATGATCATGACCTTGACCGGGCGGCCATGCGAGCCGGTCTCGGCGAATGCTGCATTGCCTGCATCGTTGCCCTGGTTGTCCTGCGCGATCGACGGCGCGGTCGCACAGGCGGCAAGCGAGAATGCGGCGGCGGAAAGGATGGAGCGAGTCAGCATCGGCGTTCCTTGTTTCGGTGATGTTGGGTGAGAACGGCTCTCGGAGACTGCGCGACGAGTATAGAACGGGCGTACGCGATGCGGAACCCGACTACGAAACGGCTGGCGGTGTTTCGTGCGAACGGAGGCGTGTTGCGCGACGGAAAATCGCGCATTCGTCGCGGCCTTGCAAACATCAGGAATGCTATCGGGTTCGTCGCCGTGCGCGACGTCGGCCGCTTCGCGCCGCGCTACACGCGCATCAGCCCCGCGACGCCGTAGCCGAGCACGACGAGTGCGGCGACCCCATGGCTCGCCGCGAGCCACGCTGGCGATTTCACGAAACGCCCGATCGCGCTGCCGCCGAACGCGAACACGAGCTGCCCGGCGAGACTGCCCGCGAACACGCACGCGGCGCCGAGCAGCCAGTGCCGATGCGCGCCGGCGGCAGCGGTCGCATAGCCGTAGAACAGCAGGATGGTCAGCGGGTTCGCGAGCGTGACGAAGAACATCGACATGAACGGGCGATTGCCCGGCGGCGGCGGGACGTCGCCATCGAGCGTGCGGCGCCGGTCACGCAGCGCCTGCCACAGCATCCGCGCGCCCATCGCGAGCAGCACGCACGCACCGACCATGCGGAACAGCGACAGATGCGACGCGAGCGTGCCCGCGAGCAGCGCGCCGATGGTGAACGCGACGACCGCATAACAGCCGTCGGCAGCGGCCACTCCGATCGCCGCGCGCACGCCGGTCGCCGTGCCGGCGCGCATGCCGTAGTTCGCGATCATCAGCGCGACGGGCCCGACCGACAGCGCGATCATCAGCCCGAACAGGAAGTCGTTCATCGGTCGTCGATGGCATCAATACCGTCGATGGAAGGCATCGATTCCAGCGACGTCGAAACGATACGCGGTATGAATCCGGCGTCAGGCGACGTCGACGCGTGCGGGCCCGTCCGCCATCTCGCCGATCACGGCCGCGCGGTCGAAGCCGTCGGCACGGAAGCACGCGAGCACGTCGTCGACCGCCTCCGGCACGCACGCGACGAGCAGCCCGCCCGACGTCTGCGGATCGGTCAGCAGCGCCTGCGCGACGGGCGGCAGCCCGTCGGCGAGCCGTACGTCGGTGCCGTACGCGGCCCAGTTGCGGCCCGACGCGCCGGTGAACACACCGTCGGCCACGAACGTCTCGACGCCCGCGAGCCACGGCAGCGACGCATAGTGCACGCGCGCGGTGAGCTGCGCGCCGCGCGCCAGTTCGAGCGTATGGCCGAGCAGCCCGAAGCCGGTGACGTCGGTCAGCGCATGCACGCCCGGCAGCGCGGCGAGCTCGGCGCCCGGCCGGTTCAGCTTGGTGGTCGTCGCGACCATCTGCGCGTAGCCGTCGGCGTCGAGCTGGTTCTTCTTCAGCGCGGCCGACAGCACGCCGACGCCGAGCGGCTTGCCGAGCACGAGCACGTCGCCCGCGCGCGCGGCCGCGTTGCGCTTCACGCGCGACGGATGCACGACGCCGATCGCCGCGAGCCCGTAGATCGGCTCGACCGAATCGATCGAATGACCGCCCGCGACCGGAATGCCGGCATCCGCGCACACCGATTCGCCGCCGCGCAGCACGGCCGCGATCGTCTCGTGCGGCAGCACGTTGATCGGCATGCCGACCAGCGCGAGCGCGAGGATCGGCTTGCCGCCCATCGCATAGACGTCGGACAGCGCGTTGGTGGCCGCGATGCGGCCGAAGTCGAACGGATCGTCGACGATCGGCATGAAGAAATCGGTGGTCGCGACGATCGCCTGCTCGTCGTTGAGCCGGTAGACGGCCGCGTCGTCGGACGTCTCGGTGCCGACCAGCAGATCCGGGAACAGCGCGGGCGGCGTCGCGCGCTTGAGCAGCTCGGACAGCACGCCCGGCGCGATCTTGCAGCCGCAGCCGCCCCCGTGCGACAGGCTCGTGAGGCGCGGAACGGCAGGCTGGGCTTGGGTGGCTTCGGTCATCGTCGGCATCCGGTGAATAACAACGTTCTATTATCGACAATTCCGCGCGAGCGCGCCCGATACCCACATAATTGACGGCGCTGCCCCGCTCCCGCCTTCGTCCGCCCGTTCGTTCATGGATCACTTCTTCATCGGCCTCGTGCTGTGCTCCGCGCTGCTGCACGCCATCTGGAACGCGTTCCTCCACGTCAGCGAAGATCGGCTGGTCCAGCTCGGCACGATGTCGCTGCCGTATCTCGCGTTCGGCATCGCCGGCGCCGTGCTGCTGCCCGCGCCGGCGCCCGCCGCGTGGCCGTACGTCGTCGCGTCCGCCGTGCTCGAGGTCGCGTACTGCTTCACGCTGGCGCGCGCGTACCGCAACGGCGAATTCGGGCAGATCTATCCGATCGCGCGCGGGATCTCGCCGCTGCTCGTATCGGTCCTCGCGCTCGCGATGCTGCACGAACGGCCGACGCCGTTCGGCTTCGCCGGCATCGCGCTCGTGTCGTTCGGCATCATGTCGCTCGCGCTGCGGCGCGGCTTGCGGTTCTCCGGCGAAGGCGTGCCGTATGCGCTGCTCACCGGCGTGTTCATCGCCGCGTATTCGATCTGCGACGGGATCGGCTCGCGCGTGTCCGGCAGCGCGCTCGGCTATATCGCGTGGGTGTATCTGCTGTGGAGCGTGCCGCAGCTCGTGCTCGTCTGCGCGGTGCGCGGCGGCCCGCGCGCGGTGCTCGGCTCGCGCACCGCGCTCACGCAGGGCGCGATCGCCGGCACGATCTCGCTCGCCGCATACGGGATCGTGATCCTCGCGTATCGGCACCTGCCGGTCGCGACCGTGTCGGCGCTGCGCGAAACGAGCTCGATCTTCGCGGTCGCGATCGGCTGGTTCGTGATGCGCGAGCGGCCCGGTGCGCAGCGGCTCGCCGCCTGCGCGCTGGTGGTCGCGGGCGCGGCGTTGATCCGGCTTTAAACAGCGGGCCAGCGGCCGCCGCTGACGCTGCCGGACGCGTCGAACCGGCTCCACGCGAATCCGCGAATCGGCGAACGTCTCGCGCGTCGCGGCACACGCCTGTTCCCCGCACCGCGGGCAGCACGATTCGGCCCGGCGGCGGCGCGGCTGTCCGTCCGCCTCACACCGCCGCCGCCACCTTGTCGAACGCCCGCTCGTCGATCGCCTCGGCAAGCGTCGCGAACGCGGTCGCGATCTCGTCTTCCGGCACGCACGCATAGCCGAGCAGCAAACCCGATGCGGCACGCTCGCGATCCGCGTAGTACCCGGACAGCGGCCGCACCACGATGTTGCGTTCGAGCGCGGCCTGCGCGACCGCGCGATCGTCGACGCCGGCCGGCAATTGCGTGACGAGATGCAGCCCGGCGTCGCTGCCGAGCGCGTGCAGCGTATCGCCGTAGCGCCGCGCGACCGCGTCGAGCAGCACCTCGCGGCGTTGTCCGTACAGCGTGCGCATCTTGCGGATGTGCGACACGAAGTGCCCTTCCGCGATGAATTCGGCGAGCACGGCCTGCTGCAGCAGCTGCCCTTCGCGGTACAGCTCGGCGCTCGCGGTCGCGAAACTTTCCGCGAGCGGCTCCGGCGCGACCAGATAGCCGACCCGCAGCCCCGGGAACAGCGTCTTGCCGAAACTGCCGACGTAGATCACCTGCCCGGCCGTGTCGAGCCCCTGCAGCGACGCGAGCGGCCGGCTGCCGTAGCGGAATTCGCTGTCGTAGTCGTCCTCGATGATCCAGCAGCCGTGCTGGCGCGCGTATTCGAGCAGCATCCGCCGCCGCGCGAGGCTCATCACCATCCCGAGCGGATACTGGTGCGACGGCGTGACGAGCATCAGCTTCGGCGGTTCGGCGAGATCGGCGGCCGACGGCGCGATGCCTTCGTCGTCGACCGGAATCGGCCGCGTGGTCAGCCCCGACACGTTCAGCACGCTGCGCACGCCCCAGTAGCACGGATCTTCGGTCCAGATCGCGTCGCCCGGGTCGGTCAGCAGCCGCACCGCGAGGTCGATCGACTGGTGGATGCCGGTCGTGATCACGATCTGCTCGGGCGTGCAGCGCACCGAGCGCGACGTGCGCAGGTAGTCGGCCAGCGCCTCGCGCAGCAGCGCGAGCCCGCCGCCGGGCGCGTAGGTCAGCAGGTCGGGGCGCAGGCGCCGCCAGTACTTGTTGTGCAGCCGCGTCCACACACGCGCCGGAAATCGCGACACATCGGGCACGCCCGGCATGAACGCGCCGCCCTGGCGCTTCGACACGCCGGCACCTTCGACGAGCCGCGTGCCGCGCGCGGACAGCCGCCGTACGGACGGCGTCACGACGGCCGGGCCGGCGCCCGCGTCGGGCGGCGCGCCGACGATCTCGTCCGGCGCGCTGTCGGCGACGAACGTGCCGCGCCCCGTCGCCGAGTTCACATAGCCTTCGAGCGCCAGCTGTTCGTAAACCTGCGTGACCGTGTTGCGCGCGATCCCGAGCTCGGCGGCCAGCAGCCGCGACGACGGCACACGCGTGCCGGCCGGCAGTTCGCGCGACAGGATCGCCTGTTGCAGCAGCCGGTGAAGCTGCCGGTAGATCGGCTGTTCGCCGCCGCGCACGAGGCGCTGCGCCAGCCAGTCCGACAACACGCTCGCGCGCATGATTGGCTCCTGAATATTTATTGAAATGGCTCTGATTGCCAGAGCCAAATGTGATTATAGTCGCCTCCATGGGCTGCCAAGGCGCCCGATTTCCTACCCACCGGACAGAACATCAAGGAGATGACCGTGAAGAATGCCGACCTGCAGGCCCGCAAGAACGCCGCCACCCCGCGCGGCGTCGGCGTGATGTGCGATTTCTACGCCGCCCGCGCCGAGAACGCGGAGCTGTGGGATGTCGAAGGCCGCCGCTTCATCGATTTCGCCGCCGGCATCGCGGTGCTGAACACGGGCCACCGCCACCCGAAGATCGTCAAGGCGATCGCGGATCAACTGAACAGCTTCACGCACACCGCTTACCAGATCGTCCCGTACGCGTCGTACGTCGAGCTGGCGGAAAAGATCAACGAACGCGCGCCGGGCGACTTCCCGAAGAAGACCGCGTTCTTCACGACCGGCGCCGAAGCCGTCGAGAACGCGATCAAGATCGCACGTGCGGCGACCGGCCGTCCGGGCGTGATCGCATTCTCGGGCGGCTTCCACGGCCGCACGATGATGGGCATGGCGCTGACCGGCAAGGTCGCCCCGTACAAGCTGAACTTCGGCCCGTTCCCGGGCGACGTGTTCCACGCGCCGTACCCGAACGCACTGCACGGCGTGACGACGGCCGACTCGATCAAGGCGATCGAGATGCTGTTCAAGGCCGACATCGATCCGAAGCGCGTCGCCGCGATCATCTTCGAACCGGTCCAGGGCGAAGGCGGCTTCAACCCGGCGCCGGCCGAATTCGTGCGCGCGCTGCGCAAGATCTGTAACGAACACGGCATCCTGCTGATCGCCGACGAAGTGCAGACGGGCTTCGCACGTACCGGCAAGCTGTTCGCGATGCAGCACTACGACGTGCTGGCCGACCTGATCACGATGGCGAAGAGCCTCGCGGGCGGCATGCCGCTGTCGGGCGTCGTCGGCCGTGCGGACGTGATGGACGCGGCCGCCCCCGGCGGCCTCGGCGGCACCTACGCGGGCAACCCGCTGGCGGTCGCGTCGGCGCACGCGGTGCTCGAGATCATCGACGAAGAGAAGCTGTGCGAGCGCGCGACGCAACTCGGCGACGTGCTGAAGGCGAAGCTGAACGCGCTGCAGGCCGACGTGCCGCAGATCGCCGACGTGCGCGGCCCGGGCGCGATGATCGCGGTCGAATTCCTGAAGCCGGGTTCGGGCGAGCCGGATGCCGAATTCACGAAGCGCGTGCAGGCGCGTGCGCTCGAGCGCGGCCTGCTGCTGCTCGTGTGCGGCGTGTACTCGAACGTCGTGCGCTTCCTGTTCCCGCTGACGATCCCGCAAGCCGTGTTCGACGAAGCGCTCGTGATCCTCGAGGAAGTGCTGAAGGAAACGGTCGGCGTGCCGGCCTGAGTTCCCGTCCGCTGCAACTGAATGCGCCGCCGCCGTCGTGAAGACGGCGGCGGCCGTTTTCATCCGTCCTTTTCGAAGCAGGTGATTCATATGAGCACTGTTCAGGAAACCCTGGCACTGAAAGATCCGTCGCTGTTCCGCCAGCAGGCGTACGTCAACGGCGAATGGCAAGGCGCGACGAACGGCGAGACGTTCGACGTCCGCAACCCGGCCACCGGCGGCCTGCTCGGCACCGTGCCGGCGATGGGCGCGGCCGAGACACGTCACGCGATCGACGCCGCGAACGCCGCCTGGCCGGCATGGCGCAAGAAGACCGCGAAGGAGCGTGCGGTCATCCTGCGCAAGTGGCACGACCTGATGATGGAAAACGCCGACGACCTCGCGCTGATCCTGACGACCGAGCAAGGCAAGTCGCTGGCCGAAGCGAAGGGCGAGATCGGCTACGCGGCGTCGTTCCTCGAATGGTTCGCCGAGGAAGGCAAGCGCGTGTACGGCGACACGATCCCGACGCCGGCGAGCGACAAGCGCATCGTCGTGACGAAGGAAGCGATCGGCGTATGCGCGGCGATCACGCCGTGGAACTTCCCGGCGGCGATGATCACGCGCAAGGTCGGCCCGGCGCTCGCGGCCGGCTGCCCGATCGTCGTGAAGCCGGCCGAGGCCACGCCGTTCTCCGCGCTCGCGATGGCGGTGCTCGCCGAGCGCGCGGGCGTGCCGGCCGGCGTGTTCAGCGTCGTCACGGGCGACCCGAAGGCGATCGGCGGCGAGCTGACGTCGAACCCGATCGTGCGCAAGCTGTCGTTCACGGGCTCGACGCCGGTCGGCCGCCTGCTGATGGCGCAATGCGCGGCGACGGTCAAGAAGGTGTCGCTGGAGCTCGGCGGCAACGCGCCGTTCATCGTGTTCGACGACGCCGATCTCGATGCGGCCGTGCAGGGCGCGATCGCGTCGAAGTACCGCAACAGCGGCCAGACGTGCGTGTGCACGAACCGCTTCTACGTGCACGAAGCCGTATACGACCAGTTCGCGCAGAAGCTCGCGGCGGCCGTCGGCCAGCTGAAGGTCGGCCGCGGCACGGAGCCGGGCGTCACGCAGGGCCCGCTGATCAACGAAGCGGCCGTGCTGAAGGTCGAGGCGCACATCGAGGACGCGCTCGCGAAGGGCGCGACCGTCGTGACGGGCGGCAAGCGCCATGCGCTCGGCCACGGCTTCTTCGAGCCGACCGTGCTGACGGGCGTCACGCCGGCGATGAAGGTCGCGAAGGAAGAAACGTTCGGGCCGCTCGCGCCGCTGTTCAAGTTCGGCAGCGACGACGAAGTGATCCGCCTCGCGAACGACACCGAGTTCGGCCTCGCCGCGTACTTCTACAGCCGCGACATCGGTCGCGTGTGGAAGGTGGCCGAAGCGCTCGAATACGGGATGGTCGGCGTGAACACGGGCCTGATCTCGAACGAAGTCGCGCCGTTCGGCGGCGTCAAGCAGTCGGGCCTCGGCCGCGAAGGCTCGCACTACGGCATCGACGACTACGTCGTGATCAAGTACCTCTGCCTGGCCGTCTGACGGTTCGGGGCCGGTCGCTTCCCGGCGACAGGCCCTCGCCGCCCGGCCGGAACCGGGCGGCCCGACGCGGGCCGGCGCCTCTCCGTCGCGCCCGCGTCACCCTCCCTTCCCCGCGATCAGCGGAATACGTTCACCGCCTCGACCAGCCGCGTCGCCTGCTGCTTCAGGCTTTCCGACGCCGCCGTGCTCTGTTCGACGAGCGCCGCGTTCTGCTGCGTGATGTTGTCCAGGTGCACGACCGCCTGGTCGACCTGCGCGACACCCGTGCTCTGCTCGGCCGTCGACGAGCTGATCTCCGCAATCAGATCCGACACGCGCTTCACCTGCGTGACGATGTCCTCCATCGTCTTGCCCGCGCCATCGACGATCCGCGCACCCGACTCGACCCGCTCGACACTCGCGCCAATCAGCGTCTTGATCTCCTTCGCCGCGTTCGCGCTGCGCTGCGCGAGCGCCCGCACCTCGCCGGCGACCACCGCGAAACCGCGCCCCTGATCGCCCGCGCGCGCCGCCTCGACCGCCGCATTCAACGCGAGGATGTTGGTCTGGAACGCGATGCCGTCGATCACGCCGATGATGTCCGCGATCTTGCGCGAGCTGTCGGTGATGTCGTTCATCGTCGCGACGACTTCGTTCACCGCCTGCCCGCCGCGCCCGGCCGCCTCGCTCGCGGACACGGACAACTGATTCGCCTGCAACGCCGTCTCCGCATTGCTCGACACGGTCGCCGTCATCTCGGCCATCGACGCGGCCGTCTGCTGCACGCTGGTCGACGCCTGCTCGGTGCGTGCGCTCAGGTCGTTGTTGCCTTGCGCGATCTCGTTGCTCGCGCGTTGCACGTTCAGCACCTGTTCGCTGACGTCGTCGACGAGCCAGCGGAACATCAGCCCGAGCTGGTTGATCGTGCGCAGCGTCATGCCGATCTCGTCGACCCGGTTCATCCGCACGCCGCTGCGGCTCTCGCCGGTCGCCACGCGCAACGCCTCGTCGCGCAACTGTCGAAGCGGCCGCACGATCTGCGCGTCGAGCCACAGCCCGGCCGCCGCCGTCACGCCGATCGCCGCGCCGGCGAACGCCGCGAGCCCGCCGCCGGTCAACCCGCCCGCCCAGCCGGCGCCGATGACCGCCGGCGCGAGCACGCATAGCGTCGACACCAGCCGGGCGCGCACCGACATCATCTGGAACAGCGACGCGACGCGCATCGCGCCCGTGCGCACGATCAATCCCTTGTGGAACCGGCGGCTGCCGGCCTTGCCTTCGCGGAAATCGCGATACAGCGCCTCGGCGGCCGCGATCTCGTCGCGCGTCGCCTTCGTGCGCACCGACATGTAGCCCTTCGGCTGCCCGTTGCGCATCACCGGAATCGCGTTCGCGCGCACCCAGTAGTGATCGCCGTTCTTGCGGCGATTCTTCACGAGCGCGGTCCACGGCTCGCCGCCCTTGAGCGTCGCCCACATGTCGGCGAACGCCTCCTTCGGCATATCCGGGTGACGCACCACGTTGTGCGGCTGGCCTTCGATTTCCTCGGGAGAAAAGCCGCTGACCTGGATGAACGCCGCGTTCGCGTACGTGATGTAGCTGTCGGCATCGGTCGTCGACATCAGCGTCGCATCGTCGGCAAATTCGAATTCGCGTTGCGTGACGGGCTGGTTGTTGCGCATGGTGTGGAGCTCCGGGTGGCGGATCTTGCGTCCGCTCGTCGATTGATTCGAGACTCCGCGCATGGCGATCGATTCGCATGCGTGTGAGTCGGGCTCCTGCACTTTCGGCACATTCGACGAAAACATTATGCCGTATTCGGGTAAATATGCATTAAATATGAATCAACTTGTTTTTACCGAATAATTTGTTCACGGATAAAACGCAACGCCTTGTCCGACAAAGGTTTTCCGGCCATTCGTCTGATTATTGTCCGTCGTGATTTCGGCGTGAATGAATACACGAACAGTCAATTGGAAATAAGAATATTTCTCATTTTTCGCCGTTCGACCCAATCCTCAACCCTGGATAAGCGCTGGGCGCGACATCCGGCATTCATCGATCGAACCCGCACGTCGCGCCCCCTTTCGGCATCATCTGAATACGTTCACCGCATCCACGAGCCGCGTCGCCTGCTGCTTCAGGCTCTCCGACGCCGCCGTGCTCTGTTCGACGAGCGCCGCGTTCTGCTGCGTGATGTTGTCCAGGTGCACGACCGCCTGGTCGACCTGCGCGACACCCGTACTTTGCTCGGCCGTCGACGAGCTGATCTCCGCAATCAGATCCGACACGCGCTTCACCTGCGTGACGATGTCCTCCATCGTCCGGCCCGCCTCGTCCACGCGCCGCACACCCGACTCGACCCGCTCGACACTCGCGCCGATCAGCGTCTTGATTTCCTTCGCGGCGTTCGCGCTGCGCTGCGCGAGCGCGCGCACCTCGCCGGCGACCACCGCGAAACCACGACCCTGTTCGCCCGCACGCGCCGCCTCGACCGCCGCGTTCAGCGCGAGGATGTTGGTCTGGAACGCGATGCCGTCGATCACGCCGATGATGTCGGCAATCCTGCGCGAGCTGTCGGTGATCTCGCTCATCGTCGCGACGACCTCGCTGACCGCCTGCCCGCCGCGCTCGGCCGCCTCGCTCGCGGACACGGACAGCTGATTCGCCTGCAGCGCCGTCTCCGCATTGCTCGACACGGTGGCCGTCATCTCGGCCATCGACGCGGCCGTTTCCTGCACGCTCGACGCGGCCTGCTCGGTGCGCGCGCTCAGATCGTTGTTGCCCTGCGCGATCTCGTTGCTCGCGCGCTGCACGTTGTGCACCTGCTCGCTGACGTCGTCGACGAGCCAGCGGAACATCAGCCCGAGCTGGTTGATCGTGCGCAATGTCATGCCGATCTCGTCGACGCGATTCATCCGCACGCCGCGCCGGCTCTCGCCGGTCGCGACGTTCAGCGCCTGCTCGTGCAGCCGTTTCAGCGGTTGCACGATCTGCGCGTCGAGCCACCAGCCGGCGGCCGCCGCCACGCCGACCGTCACGCCGGCAAACGCCGCGAGCCCGCCGCCGGCCAGCCCGCAGGCCCAGCCCGCGCCGACGACGGCCGGCGCCAGCACGCACAGCGCCGAATGCACGCGTGCGCGCACCGACATCGTCTGCGACAGCGATGCGAGCCGCAGCAGCCCGGTACGGATGACGAGCCCCTTGTGGAACCGGCGCCGGCCGGCCTTGCCTTCGCGAAACGCGCGATACAGCGCGTCCGCGGCCTGGGTCTCGTCGTGCGGCGCCTTCGTGCGCACCGACATGTAGCCTTGCGGCGCGCCGTTGCGCATCACCGGAATCGCGTTCGCGCGCACCCAGTAGTGATCGCCGTTCTTGCGGCGGTTCTTCACGAGCGCGGTCCAGGGCTCACCGCGCCTGAGCGTCGCCCACATGTCGGCGAACGCCTCCTTCGGCATGTCCGGGTGACGCACCACGTTGTGCGGCTGGCCGACGAGCTCTTCGTTCGAGAACCCGCTCACCTGCGCGAACGTCGTGTTTGCGTAGGTGATGATGCTGTCGGCATTGGTGGTCGACATCAGCGTGACGTCGTCGGGAAAATCGAATTCCTGTTGGGTAACGGGCTGGTTGTTGCGCATGCAAGGCTCCGAAAGGCGGATCTGTCGTCCGCGCCGCGCTGAAGTCGCGCTCAGTAGCCGAAAAACGGTTGATCGCTTTACGACACTCTCGTCCTTACTGTCGGCAATTCATCGGAAAACCTTAATTCCGTTGCGCACAAAACAGGCAATTCGGCCATTACCATGATTTCGATCAAATAATCCGGCGATAATCCCGACACGCGTTTATCAACTTGTCACAACGCGCGGCCCGATGCGCCAATGCCAGCATCCGTTGCGCGCGGCGAAACGATTTGACTTATCCTGCTCCATTCCACCTGAATTCGAATTCCATGAAAAAGGCATTGCATGAACTGAATCGACTGTCCTGGAATACGGCGACGGTCGCGCATAACAGCCATAAAGGCGATCAGGCTGCATTTTTCCGCAATGGCGGCTCGACGCTGTTTCCAGAAGAACGCGAACTGCTCGGCGATCTCACCGGTCTGCGGCTCTTGCACCTGCAATGCAACGCGGGGCAGGACACGCTGAGCCTCGTGCGCGACGGCGCGGATGCAACCGGCGTCGACATCTCCGACGAGGCGATCGACTTCGCGCGGCGACTGTCGGCCGACGCGGGCCTGCACGCGCGGTTCGAGCGCGCCGACGTACTCGACTGGATGCCCGAAGCCGCCGCGCGCGGCGAGCGCTTCGATCGCGTGTTCACGTCGTACGGCGCGATCTGCTGGCTGTCCGACCTGAGCGCATGGGCGCGCGGGATCGCCTCGCTGCTCGCACCGGGTGGCCGCTTCGCGATGATCGAGTTCCATCCGTTCTCACTGTATTTCGACGAACAGTGGCAACCGCGCTACGACTACTTCAAGAGCGACGCGACCGAGGAACCCGCGGGCGTCGGCGATTACGTCGCGGCGTCCGGCACGGGGCTCGGCGCGCAGCACGACCACCCGGGCATCGTCGATTTCGCGAACCCGCATCCGAGCTACGAGTTCATGTGGGGCATCGGCGACGTGGTGAATGCGCTGATCTCGGCCGGGCTCACGATCGAGCGCCTGAACGAATATCCGTACGCGAACGGCTGGAAGGGCTTCGACGGCATGCGCGAGCTGGAGGGCCGCCGGATGGTGCCGCCCGAAGGCATGCCGCGCCTGCCGTTGATGTACGCAATCGCCGCGCAGCGGGCGGCCGCATGACGCGCCGCACCGCCGCCGAACGCGACGCGCTGTCGGCCCGCCTGCTGGCCCGCGACGACGTGCCGCTCGTGTGGACCATCGACCGCCGCGAAATCATCGAGCACCTGTACGTGCTGCGCGACGGCGCGCTGCATCTCGTGCCCGAGTTCTACGACGTGGCCGGCTGGCCCGACGGCGAAGCCGATCACTACACGCCGATCCTGCTCGACTGCCACGACCGCGGCGGCTGGTTTCTCGGCCGGTTCGACGGCACGCGGCTCGTCGCGGCCGTCGTCGTCGACAGCCGGCCGCTCGGCCCGCGGCGCGACATGCTGCAGCTGAAATTCCTGCATGTGAGCCACGACTGGCGCGGCTGCGGGCTCGGCGTACAGCTCTATCGCGCGGCGCAGGTGCAGGCACGTGCAATGGGCGCCGAGCGCCTGTATGTGTCGGCCACGCCGTCGCGGCACACGATCGACTTCTACCTGCGGCTCGGCTTCACGGTCAGCATGGCGCCCGATCCCGAGCTTTACGCGCTCGAGCCCGAGGACATTCACCTCGAAGGGCCGACGGCCTGACGGCCCGGCACGCGGATGACGCGTAGAATTTTTCGCTCTGCCACAACCGCCATCGACCGTCACGGAGCGCGACATTGAACCACGAGCCGCCACCGCCCGCCCCGCCGAAGATCCTCGTCAGCATGTGCGTGGTCGGCCATCCGGTGCGTTACAACGGCGCGGCGAAGACCGCCGCGCACGAAGCGCTCGAACGCTGGCAACGCGAAGGGCGGCTCGTGGCCGTCTGCCCCGAACTCGCGGGCGGCCTCGGCGTGCCGCGCCCGCCTGCCGAGATCGCCGGCGGCGCATCGGGGCAGCAGGTGCTGTCGGGTCACGCACGTATCGTCGACGTGAACGGCACCGACGTGACGACCCCGTTCGTTGCCGGCGCGCAAACCGCGCTGGTCCTCGCGCAGGCGCACGATTGCCGCTTCGCGATCCTCGCCGACGGCAGCCCGTCGTGCGGCAGCACGTTCATTTACGACGGGAGTTTCGAGAGCCGGCGCCACGCGGGCGCCGGCGTCACGGCGGCGCTGCTGCGCGCGCATGGCATCGAGGTGTTCGCGGACACCGAGATCGACGCCCTCGACGCGCGGCTCAGGCAAGCGTCGCAGGCCGGTTAACGACGATGGGCGGCACGAGACACCTCGTGCCGCCCATCGTGGCGGAAACGGCGCAGCGGTCAAGCGGCGCGGATCCGGCCGCGTCACCGCCCGCATCACCGCATTACGCCGCTCAGACGCGTTCGATCGCGATCGCGATGCCCTGGCCGACGCCGATGCACATCGTGCACAACGCGAAGCGACCGTTCGTGCGATGCAACTGGTACATCGCGGTCGTCACGAGGCGCGCGCCCGATGCGCCGAGCGGGTGACCGAGCGCGATCGCGCCGCCGTTCGGATTCACGCGCGGATCGTCATCGGCGACGCCGAGCATGCGCAGCACCGCGAGACCTTGCGACGCGAACGCTTCGTTCAGCTCGATCACGTCGAACTGGTCGATCGTCATCCCGAGCCGCGCGAGCAGCTTCTGCGTAGCCGGCGCCGGGCCGATGCCCATCACGCGCGGCGCGACGCCGGCCGTCGCGATCCCCAGCACGCGGGCGCGCGGCGTCAGGCCGAAGCGCTTCGCGGTTGCCTCGTTCGCCAGCAGCAGCGCGGCGGCGCCGTCATTGACGCCCGACGCGTTGCCGGCCGTCACCGAGCCGTCCGGGCGCACGACGCCCTTCAGCTTCGCGAGCGCTTCGAGCGACGTCTCGCGCGGATGCTCGTCGCGCGACACGATCACCGGATCGCCCTTCTTCTGAGCAATCGTGACCGACACGATTTCTTCGGCCAGCGTGCCGTCCTGCTGCGCCCGCGCGGCCTTCTGCTGGCTGCGCAGCGCGAACAGGTCCTGATCCGCGCGGCTGACGTTGTAGTCGACCGCGACGTTCTCGGCGGTTTCCGGCATCGAATCGACGCCGTGCAGCTGTTTCATCAACGGATTGACGAAGCGCCAGCCGATCGTCGTGTCGTAGACGTCGGCCTGGCGCGCGAACGCGCTCGCGGCCTTGCCCATCACGAACGGCGCGCGCGTCATGCTCTCGACGCCGCCCGCGACCATCAGCGCGGCTTCGCCCGACTTGATCGCGCGCGCGGCCACGCCGACCGCGTCCATCCCGGAACCGCACAGGCGGTTGATCGTCGAACCCGGCACGCCCTCCGGCAAGCCCGCCAGCAGCGCCGACATGCGTGCCACGTTACGGTTGTCCTCGCCGGCCTGGTTCGCGCAGCCGTAGATCACGTCGTCGATCGCCGTCCAGTCGACGTCGCGGTTGCGCTCGACGAGCGCCTTGAGCGGCACCGCGCCCAGATCGTCGGCGCGCACGCCGGACAGTGCACCACCGTAACGCCCGATCGGCGTACGGATCGCATCACACAGAAAAGCTTCGGTCATCAGTGTCTCCGGTCCCGTGAAAGGCTGGGAAATGAACAGGGCGCGCCCCTTGCATTGCCCGCCGGGATGCGCCTAAATGTTCTACATACGAACATAAGATCGTGTATCGAACGTTCAACGCATCATAGGGAGTGCGGGGACGACCTGTCAAGGGCACGGTCGGCCAGGCGGTTGGCGTGTCGGGCCCCATGCGCTATCTTCTCGGCTGCACGACATTCCAGGCGCTCATGACAACCGACGATATTCAGACGAAACCCGGCGACTCCTATGTGCAGTCGTTCGCGCGCGGCCTCGCGGTGATCCGCGCGTTCGACGCGGCACGCCCGGAACAGACGCTCACCGAGGTCGCATCGGCCACCGGCCTCACGCGCGCGGGCGCGCGCCGGATCCTGCTCACGCTGCAGACGCTCGGCTACGTCGAGGCCGACGGCCGGCTGTTCCGGCTCACGCCGAAGATCCTCGAGCTCGGCTTCGCGTATCTCACGTCGATGCCGTTCTGGAATCTCGCCGATCCGGTGATGGAGCAACTGTCCGCGCAGATCCACGAAAGCTGCTCGGCCGCGGTGCTCGACCGCACCGAGATCGTCTACGTACTGCGCGTGCCGACCCGCAAGATCATGACGATCAACCTGTCGATCGGCAGCCGGCTGCCTGCATACTGCACGTCGATGGGCCGCGTGCTGCTGTCCGCGCTCGACGATGCGACGCTCGACGACACGCTCGCGCAGAGCGCCATCCGCGCGCACACGCCGCGCACGATCACCGACATCGGCGAACTGAAGGCGGCGATCGCGCAGGTGCGCCAGCAGGGCTGGGCCGTGGTCGACCAGGAACTCGAAGTGGGGCTGATGTCGCTGTCCGCGCCGATCCGCAACCGGCGCGGGCAGGTCATCGCCGCGATGAACATCAGCGGCAACGCGCAGCGGCATACCGCGAAGCAGATGGTGAAGGAGTTTCTCGGGCCGCTGCAGCAGGCCGCGCAGACGGTATCGGAGCTGGTGGCGCGACGTGGCTGAGCACCCTGCCCGATCGTCGTATCCGTGACACGACAAGTCACCGAACAAAAAAAGACGGGCGGCACAGGCCGCCCGCTCAAACTCTGATCTCTGCAACGTTCTTCTCACGGAACACGGAGCGCACTCCGCGTCGCACAATTTAGTAACGCGCTCGAACACGGTCAATCTGACGAGAACGAAATTGCATCGCGTCGGCAGGCCGCCGCCTCGTTCACGCGCCCAGCAGCATCCCCTTTCGCACCGGCACCGTGCCCGTCACGCGGCCGAGCGGCGCGCCGGCCGTCACGAAGCGGATCGCGCGGCGCATGTAGAACACGCCATCGGCCGCGCTCGAGATCGTCGTGACCGCATCCGTCAGCGGATCGACGATGTCGAACAGCGGATCGCCCGCACGGATCGTCGCGCCGATCGCCGCGCGGTGCACGAGGATCCCGCTCACCGGCGCATAAAACTGCTCGCTGCCCGCGAGCGGCGTGGCCGGCGCGGCCAGCGGCGGCAGCGGCGCGCGTTCGCCGTGCACCGCGCCGCACCACACGAGATAGTCGACGAGCGCGCCGGCGTCGCGTTGCGCGTATTCGTACGTCACGTCGCGCTGGCCGCGGCACTCGACCGTCACGGCCACGGTGCCGGCCGCCATCGGCGTGCCGTCCGGCAAATACGCGCGCAACCGTGACCACAGCAGATGATGTGCATCGTCGAACGCATGGCCGCCCGAATCCTCGGCGAGCAGCGACACCTCGGCGCCGAGATACCGCGCGAGCGGCTCGACCTCGGGCCACGCGGTATCGCTCGTGTAGACGTGCATCACCGCTTCGAGCGAGCAATGCAGGTCGATCACGACGTCGGCGTCGTGCGACAGCTTCAGCAGCGCCAGTTGCAGCGCATCGAACTCGGTGCGCGGCGCGATTTCATCGAGCGCCGCGCCGACGCATTCGCGCACGATCGCGCGATTGCGTGCGCCGTCGTCGCCGAGCCGGTCGCGCGCACGCGCGGCGATCTCCGCGAGCGGCAGGAAGCCGCGATTGAAGTTGCGGCCGCTCGCGAGATCGAACCGGCCGATGAACTGCCCGAGCAGATGATGATTGAGGCCGACCGGGTTCGACACCGGCACGAGCACGATTTCGGCCGCGAGCCGCCCTTCGGCGTCGAGCTGCGCGAGGCGCTGCTTGAGCACGACCGCCGCCAGCATCGCGGGTGTCTCGTCCGCGTGCAGCGCGGCCTGCAGGTAGATCTTGCGGCCGCTGTCGGCCGGCCCGAAATGAAAGCTCGTCAGCGTGCGTTGCGTGCCGATCGACGGCGACAGGAGCGGCGTGGTGCGAATCTGCATCGAGGGTCTCGAATGGATGAAAGCAGGGAATCGGGGCAACGGGCCGGCACGGCGCTCAGTCGCCGTACGGATTGAAATCGAAATACTGCTTCGCGATCCGGTCGTACGTGCCGTCCTTCAGCATCGACGCGATCGCGCCGTCGATCGACGCCTTCAGCGCGGTATCCGACTGCCGCATGCCGATGCCGACGCCGCGATCGCCCATGTCGAGCGGCGCGCCGACGAATGCGAAACCCTTGCCGCGCGGCTGGCGCAGGAACCCGTAATCGGCTTCCACGGTGCCGAGCAGCGCCGCGTCGAGGCGGCCGTTGACGAGATCGGCGAACACGTCGTCCTGGCTCTTGTACGGCACCACGCCGACGCCGGCCGGCGCCCAGTGCGCGAGCGCCCACGATTCGAATTGCGTGCCGGACTGCACGCCGACGCGCTTGCCGGCCAGCGACGCCGCCGTGCCGTCGAGCCCGCTGCCGGGCCGCGCAACGAGCCGCGACTTGAAGCGGAACAGCTTCGACGAGAACAGGATCTGCTTCTCGCGCTTCGCGGTGATCGCCATCGACGACAGGATCGCGTCGATCTTGCGCGCCTGCAACGCGGGGATCATCCCGGAGAATTCGAGCTCGACCCACTGGCAGCGCAACTGCGCGCGGCGGCAGATTTCGTTGCCGAGATCGACGTCGAAGCCCTTCAGGCTGCCGTCGGGCGCCTTCGCGTCCATCGGCGGATACGTCGGGTCGATGCCGAGCCGCACCACGGGCGCGTCGAGCGCGGACGCGGACGTGGCGGCCAGGCCAATGCACAGGGAAACGAGCGGGACGAGGAAACGTTTCATGGTCGACGATAGGCAGGAAAAAGGAACGAACGGCATGAGCCGGACTGCCTGCGATCGTAGAAGCCCGCGGCCGCCGCCGGAACCATCGGCTGACTTATCATGATCGGTATTTCCGATCACCGGCCTCGCTGCTTCCCATGGCGTTCACGCTGTCCCAGCTCCGCATCTTCCAGGCCGTCGTCGAGCACGGCAGCCTGCGCGCGGCCGCCCGCGCGCTCGATCTCGCGCAAAGCGGCGTCACGCAGCAACTGCAGGGCCTCGAGGCGACGCTCGGCGCGACGCTGTTCACGCGTACCAACCGCGGGATCGTGCCAACGGCCGTCGGCCAGCGGCTGCTCGCGCGGTCCGGTGCGATCCTCGGCGAATGCGAGCAGGTCGAGCGGGAAATCCGTCAGTTGAGCGGCGCCTACGAAGGCACGGTCACGCTCGGCCTCGTGACCGAGCCGCTGATCGACGCGTTCGCGCCGGTGCTGACCGCGTTCCGCGCGCGCTTCGACAAGGTGGACGTGCACCTGCGCACCGGCACGTCGCGGATGATGATCGGCTGGCTGCGCGAAAGCGCGGTCGATTTCGCGATCGCGCTAGTCGCGAAGCAGACCGACACGACCGATCTCGCGGTCACGCCGCTGCGCACGTCGGCGCCGGTGGTCGTGTGCCGCAACGGGCACCCGGCGATGCATGCGCAATCGCTCGCCGAGCTGACCGCCTATGGATGGGTGTCCACGCGCTCGCCGAACCTGAGCGCCGACCCGGTCGTCAACCGGCTGCTTGCGTACTTCGACGCGCACGGCCAGCCGCCGCCGAAGATTCTCGCGACCGTCGAGGGGATGTTCGAGACGCTGCAGATTGTCACGCAGACCGATTCGCTCGCGCTCGAAACCGAAGCGATCACGCGGCACGGACCGTTCGCCGGCGCGCTCGCGAAGATATCGGTGCGCGAACGGGCCGACGCGCAGGACGTGTGCCTGCTGCAGCGCGCGGCCGTGCCGCTGACGCCGGCCGCGCAGGAACTCGCGACGATGCTCGCGTCGTATCTGAGGGTCGTGCGCGGGCGGTAAGCGCATCGGGCCGCGTCGCCGCGCGCGCTGCGTGCCGTCTATGGTGTTTGGTAGCCAACGGTAAGGTCAGGTATCTGATCGCGAGCAAGCTTGTCGACGGACCGAGTTGCTCGGCGCAGTGCCGACGACGTCACGGGAGTTTTTGTTGACGACATCGTACGAGTTCGATTGGACACCTCTATCTCACTCTGCTTGCAACATCACAGGAATTAGTTAGATACTAGTAATGTTGGTGAAGTCAAATTGCAAGATAACCGAGTGCCAACAATCTCGGCCATGCGCGTCATGCCTCCTGCAAGCCCGGTGAGCGTATTGACTTTGTCGACTCTAAAATTGGCGTGACTTTTTCGTAGAAAACCAAACACTACGGGGATCGTTAGATGAAAAGACGACACTTTCTTGGTGCCTCTACTGCTTTTTTAGTAAGCAATCCTATTCGATCAATCGCACAGGGGCACGGTCCAGCAGACGACCTTTTGCCACCAATCAGCGTTACGGCGCCGACCGGACTTGCACTCCCCATAGCCACGCCCAATGGCCCCGCCGGAGGTTATCATTGGGCAATAAATGGGGATAACATTCGTGGCGGTATATTCCAAATTGGAAAATTTAGATTAGTCAATGGGAAAAAAATCCTCGAAGCTGCTGCCGCCGGACGTTCCCGAGACGTGCTTTCTGAATTTGGGTATGGGATGGAACTTGCAAGCAAACAAGTTGTGCAAGCACAAATCTCAACTTATGCCCTTTTTACATCGTGGATTGCAGACATGGGCTGGCAAGACATCACTGGTGCGACCCAGTATGGCCTCTCCGATACGACGTTTAGTGGTCTCACGACAGCATTTGGGTTGTTCAGCGACTATTATTTCAGCCACCTTCCGGCTCCCCCCATTGAAAGTTTTAAATTCTACGCCACTCCATTTTTCACCCTTTCAGCTTACTACAACTGGATCAGAGGAAATGGAGACCCCAAGTCGGTTGATCTAAAATCCTTGAAGCTTGGGATCGGCGTTCAGCAAATATCTCCAATAAGAGACATCATCGTCAATGACGCGATGGGGCCTGGAACCTATCGGATCGATGCCCAGTTCAGCACCAATTTGTTGAGCGACCAAGAATTGATTGTCGGATCGGCACTTGGACGAGTGAGCGGCCACATCCAGGGCGAGTTATTTTTAGGAAGTGATGATAGCTTCTATTTCAGAGGCGAATACACACTCAATCCAGATAAATTCGACTTTGATGCTTCGCGCTCTCGCCCGTCGATACAAGAGGCCTTGACTACGTTCGTCCGCAAAATTGGAGAATTTACTGATCACAAAGATTTCATGATCTATTTTACTGGATCGCAGCCGCTCAACGTCCATGGAACCAGAGCGAGCATCAAAGCAACAAATCCAGATGGAACGCCAGCGGCGGTCCATACGGCACGGCCCGGTGGTTTCGGGCGCAGACCATGAGTCAATCTTACTGCCCCCTGAACCGGCATGAGGGAAGCCGAAAAGCTTTCCTCACATCGATAAACTGAATTTTTAATTGCGGAGGCAATTTTGACAAAAAAAATACTCAAATACACGGCAGCCGCCAGTGGCGCATTACTCGCCACCGCAGTAGTTTTATTTGCGATTTTATCTTACGTTAGAAATTGGGATGGTGGAGATGGCACATGCCCCAAAATGAGCCGCCGCGAAATAACGGGGTTTATTGAAAAATATGCAAAACAAAACGGCTCACCTCAAATCGTTTTTGACGAGAATTTCGAATACATCCCCGATCTCCACCAATGGAAGGTTCCGTATCGCTCTGATGGTCATCGGTATATAGCAAAAATGACGTGCCTTGGAATCATTCTCGACAATGTTGGCCCTTATAATTGACCTCTCATTTCCCGCTCGATAGTGGGTTAGCCGCGGAAATACGACAGGCTCGCTCGGACAGGTCATGGCTTGCAGACACGATAAAGTAGGCCAATTGCTGCCGCTACCAACGGCAGCCTGCAATCTGACGCTATTGAGATCGCTGGCCGTGTTCGCACTCGCACTCGATCGACTGTAGCCGGCCGACCAGCATCTGAGGGAAATGAGATCGTGGAAGACGCTTCGCTGCTCGTGATGATCTGAAACTTCGCGCCCGACTTATCGACGAACGTGATGTCGTAGATCTGGCGATACAGATCCTTGCCAGTCTTTTCCGACGCCAACAATACTGCCTTCGCCTTGGATTCATCCGGCTTCGTCACATCGGTGATGCCTGCATTCTCCAGGCTCGAAATCGCCATCTTGGTCAGCCAATTCGCGCGCGCAAGCGCCTTGGCAAAACAGACAAGTGGCGCAGCCAACATCAGACCATGAAGAAGGCGCACAGGTATTTTCTACTGTCTTTGATGGCCGCTCTCGGACGGCCGGCCTACTATCGTAGCGGCTCATTTCGGACGCGACCTCCGTACCTTGCTGCGTGAACGCCGCATTTGCGTACAGCGCAGAGATGAGCAGCAGCCAAAGCGAATGGCTTGGCCAGCAGTAGGCAAGCCCGCGGTTTCGCCGGGATCATCCAGTCGTTTCCGAGCAGCGTGCTCGGTCACCTCAGGCCGCGTCACCCGTCAGTCCAGCGATTCCCGCGCCGTCTCGCGCAGCATCGCGACCGCGACCAGCGACAGCACCACGCACGCGGCCACGTAGCCGGCCGGCGCGAGCTTGCTGCCGGTCGTCTTCACGAGCCAGGTCGCGATCAGCTGCGCGGTGCCGCCGAAGATCGTCACCGCGAGCGCATACGCGATCGAGATTCCCGTCGCGCGCACGTGGCGCGGCAGCGACTCGCACATCAGCGCCATTTCCGATGCGGAGCCGAGCGAATAGAACAGCAGCATCAGCGCGGTCAGCGGCAGGATCACCGACAGCGTCGGATGATGGTTCATCAGCCAGAACGCCGGGAACAGCAGCGCGACCAGCACGCCGCGGCCGACGAAGATCGGCAGGCGGCGGCTGCCGAGCCGGTCCGACAGCCAGCCGAACAGCGGGCACGTGACCAGCATCACGCAGCCCGACGCGACGCCGACGAACATCGACAGCTTCATCGGCAGGCCGAGCGTATGGATCGCGTAGGTCGGCATGTAGAAGGTCAGGATGTAGGTCGACACCGTGCCGCCCATCACCGTGAGCATCAGCAGCAACACCGTGCGCGTGTGCTTCGAGAACAGTTCGTGCAGCACGCCGCGCTCGATGCCGTGATGGCGGTCGCCGGGCGCATCGTCCGCGAGCCGGCGGCGCAAAAACATCCCGACCGGCGCGATCAGCACGCCGACGAGAAACGGCAGCCGCCAGCCCCAACCTTCCAGCGCATCCTTCGTCATCGTGTTCGACAGCAGCGCTGCGAAGCCCGAGCCCATCAGCGCGGCGCCGCCCTGCGTCGCGAGCTGCCAGCTCGCGCGGAACCCGCGGCGCGACGTGCCGCCCTGTTCGAGCAGCGTCGACGTCGCCGCGCCGAATTCGCCGCCCTGTGAGAAACCCTGCAGCAAGCGCGCGAACACGACGAGCAGCGGCGCGGCCACGCCGACCTGCGCATAGGTCGGCGCGATCGCGATCAGGCCGGTGCCGAGCGCCATCAGCATGATCGTCAGGTTCAGCGCGGCCTTGCGTCCCTTGCGGTCCGCGTAGACGCCGAGCACGACGCTGCCGAGCGGCCGCGTGAAGAAGCCGGCGGCGAACGTCGCGACCGACAGCAGCAGCGACGTGGTCGGGTCGCTCGACGGGAAGAACAGCTTGCCGATCAGCACCGCGAAGAAGCCGTACACGGTGAAATCGAAGAATTCCAGCCAGTTGCCGATCACGGCCGCGGCGATCGCGCCGCGCCGCGTGACGGCAGGCGCGCCGGGCGCACCAGCTTCGGCGGCGCCCGTCGACGCGGGGTGCAGCGCGAGATGGTCCTTCTGCATCGCTATCCTCTCCTGTCAATGCGGCCGGAAGCGCCGGCCGCGCGCCGCCGCCGCGATCACTGTCCGAGGTAACGCTCGACGAGGCGCGTCCAGAACGCCGCGCCGATCGGCAGGTTGCGATCGTTGAAGTCGTATTTCGGGTTGTGCACCATGCAGCCGTCCTCGCCTTCGCCGTTGCCGAGCCGCACGAACGAGCCCGGTCGCTGCTGCAGCATGAACGCGAAATCCTCGCTGCCCATCAGCAGGTCGGCCTGCTCGACCACGTGCGCATCGCCGACGAGTTCGCGCGCGACCTGCGCGGCGAAATCCGTTTCGGCATCCGTATTGACGACGACCGGATAGCCTTCGATGTACTCGACGTTGGCAGTCGCACCGTAGCTCGCGGCCTGCGTTTCGGCCAGCTCGGTGATGCGGCGCTTGAGCAGCGCGCGCACGTCGGGGCTGAACGAACGCACGCTGAGCTCGAGGCGCGCGCCGTTCGGAATCACGTTGTTCGCGGTGCCCGCGTGCATCGAGCCGACCGTGACGACCGCCGGCTGCGACGGGTCGACGTTGCGCGCGACGATCGTCTGCAGCGCCATCACGATACTCGCCGCGACGACGACCGGATCGACCGTCAGGTGCGGCCGCGCCGCGTGTCCGCCGACGCCTTCGATCGTGATGACCGCCTTGTCGCCCGCCGACATGAACGGGCCGCGCCGCGTGAGGAACACGCCGGGCGCCGCGCCCGGATGGTTGTGCATGCCGAACACGGCGTCGCACGGGAAGCGCTCGAACAGGCCGTCGTCGATCATCTTCTTCGCGCCGCTGTCGACGCCGTGCTCTTCCGCCGGCTGGAAATACAGGTGCACGGTGCCCGAGAAGTGGCGCGTCTTCGCGAGATGCTGCGCGGCGCCGAGCAGCATCGTCGTGTGGCCGTCGTGGCCGCATGCGTGCATCTTGCCGTGCGTGCCGCTCGCATACGGCAGGCCGGTCGCCTCGACGATCGGCAGCGCGTCCATGTCCGCACGAATGCCGATGCTGCGCGCGCCGTCGCCCACCCTCAGCGTGCCGACGACACCCGTCTTGCCGACCCCGCGCGTCACCTGCCAGCCCCATTGCTCGAGCTTGTCCGCGACGAGCGCGGCCGTGTCGTGCTCTTCGTACGCGAGTTCGGGATGGCGATGGATGTGGTGACGGATCTCGCGCAGCCCGCCGGCGGCGGGCAGCAGATCCTCGACTTCGGTGAAGCGGGTATCGGTGGTCATCAAGGGGCTCCTGTCGTTTGTCTGCGCACGCCGCGGATGCGTGCGGGAAAGCGAGCCACTATAGCGAGCCGATATCGGTTCAATAAGATGCGGAATTTTTCACCGTGATAAGTGTTTTTAATCAGGGTTAATACGGGGCTTCGGTCCGGCTCGTGTCGCTTTCGATGAGATGCGAATACAGGCATCCGATGCAGCACCCGTCACGCCACGTCGAATCTCGCGTCGGCATTGCCGGCACTTCAAGCCTCGGATGCCGACGTGACCAACATGTCGATCAAGTTGCGGGACGCGGCCGACAGACGGCGATGCGGCGCATAGACGACCGAAAACGGCCGTGTGCGACCGCGCAGATGGGGCAGCACTTCGACGAGATGTCCGGCCTGGATCCGATCCTGAACGATGAAGTCGTAGGTCTGGCATATACCGGCGCCGCTCTGCGCCATCGACACGACACCGAGCACATCGTCGGACACCGCGACGTTCGAAGCCGGCAGCCAATCGATGTCCTGATCGCCGTCGCGGAATACCCAGGGCGCGATACGGCCGCTGCTGGGCAGCATGAACGGCAAACAAAGATGGTGCTCCAGATCGCCCACGCTTCCGGGCGTGCCGGCGTGCGCGACGTACTCGGGCGACGCGACCAGGCACAGTGCCGCATCCTCGAGCTTGCGCGCGACCAGGCCGCTGTCCGGCAATTCGCCCAGACGGATCGCCAGGTCGAAACCCTCGGCCACGAGATCCACGTTCCGGTTCGCGATGTTCAACTCCACGCGAACGTGCGGGTGCTCCCGCGTGAACCGCCGAAGCAGCGGCGGCAGACGATAGTGCCCGTACGTCGTGGGTACGCTCAGCCGGACATGGCCGGTCAAGGTACCGCCGTGCCCCTGAATGGCCCGCTCGGCATCATCGATCAGCAGGAACGCCGCGCGCGATTGTTCCAGATAGAGCCGGCCGTGCTCCGTCAGGCTCAACCGCCGCGTGGAGCGACGCAGCAACTGCGTGCCCAACCGGGCTTCCAGGCGTGTGATGGCCCGGCTCAACACGGAAGGCGTGCTGCCCAATGCCACCGCGCCGGCAGTCATCGAGCCTTTTTCGACCACCGTCACGAATGCTTCCACGTCACCGAGATGGTCGAATTTGCGCGCCATCTTGTCCTCCAAAGAACAAAAGCTTTACTTTTCCGCCAGTTTATCTCCGCGAACGAGCCAAATAAAGTGCGTGCGTCGTGACTGCATCGTCGAGTCACCCATTGAAATCCAGGAGCACAGCATGAATGGCGAACATCGCGACCGGCAGGATCTGTCGGTTCTATTCGTACTCACGAGCCACGCAAGGAAAGGCTCGACCGGGGAGCCGACCGGTTTCTATCTCGGCGAAGTGACGCATCCGCTGGCCGAACTCGACGCGGCCGGCATTCCCGTCGAATTCGCATCGATTCAGGGCGGCGAACCGCCCGTCGACGGGCTCGATCTCGATGACGAAATCAACGCCCGGTATTGGAGCGATGCCGCATTCCGCGACGCACTACGCCACACGCAGCGGCTCGGCGACGTCGACGCGTCGAAATATGCGGCGGTCTTCTTTGCCGGCGGTCATGGCGCAATGTGGGATTTTCCCCGCAACGCCGACGTGGAGAAGGTGACGCGCACGATCTATGAAGCGGGTGGCGTGGTCGGTGCCGTATGTCACGGCCCGGCCGCACTGGTCGACGTGAAGCTCGGCGACGGTACCTATCTCGTCGCCGGCAAGAATCTGAGCGCATTCACGGACGAAGAAGAACGGGCGGTCCAGCTCGATCGCGTGGTCCCCTTCCTGCTCGCGAGTACGTTGAAGCAGCGTGGCGCACTTCACGATCCCGCACCGAACTGGACCGCGAAGGTCGTCGTCGACGGACGGCTCGTGACCGGCCAGAACCCGCAGTCGGCTTCCGGCGTGGGCGCCGCGATGCGTCATCTGTTGCTCACCCGTTCACGACAAGCCTGAAACTTCCCGATGGAGAAAGCGATGTATTCGATGCGCAAGCTCGCCGTTGCGGCAATCCTCGGCATTGCCGCATACGGCGCCCACGCTGCCAACGTGCTTGTGGTGTTGTCGGATTCCGACCACCTCGACCTGAAGGACGGCAAGGTCTTCGCGACGGGCTTCTACCTGAACGAGCTGATGCAGCCCGTCAAGGCGCTGCTCGATGCCGGCCACCAGGTGACCTTCGCGACGCCGGAGGGCAAGGCGCCGACGCTGGACGTCACGTCGGCCGACAAGATGTACTTCAACGGCGACGAAAACGCGATGCGCGACTACCGCGCGTTGCTCGACCGGCTGCAAATCACGTCGCGCGCGCACTCCCCGGTGATCAGCCTGTCGCGGGTGGAGCAGATCGGTTACGCGCACTTCGATGCCGTCTATGTTCCCGGCGGCCATGCGCCGATGCAGGACCTGTTGACCAGTGCCGCCGTCGGCAGATTGCTGGCCGACTTTCACGCGCGCGGCAAGACCACGGCGCTCGTTTGCCACGGCCCGATTGCGCTGCTGTCGGCCCTGCCCGATGCGCCGGGCTTCACGCGAAAGCTCGCGGCGGGAAACGCGGGCGACGGCGACATGAAATGGATCTACGCCGGTTACCGGATGACGGTGATCAGCAACGCGGAAGAAGAGCAAGCCAAAGGGCTGCTCGGCGGCGGCGCGATGAAGTTCTATCCGCAGATCGCATTGCAACGCGCGGGTGGCGTTTATAGCAGCAACGAGGTGCCGTTTACCGCGCACATGGTGACCGATCGCGAATTGATCACCGGACAGAATCCGGCGTCGGCGCTGGACGTCGCCGGCGAAATGCTGAAGCGGCTCAAGTAATGCCGTGCAACGGACCGGCCGTGCTGGTTCCTCGATGAGTAAAGTAAAGGAGAAGTAAACCGTGGATCTGCAACTTGAAGGAAAAACCGCGATCGTCACCGGCGCCACCGCCGGCATCGGGATGGCGATCGCGCGAACATTGGCATCGGAAGGCGTCGCGGTCACGATCACAGGGCGGCAACGAGACAAGCTCGACGCAGCCGTCGCCGAGCTCTCTGCTGCCGCGCCGCGCGGCAGCGTACGCGGAATCGTCGCCGACGTAAGCGGTGAGCGAGGCGTCGCGGCACTGATCGGTGCACAGCCGGACACGGATATTCTCGTGAACAATCTCGGCTACTACGAAGCGAAGCCGTTCGCGGAAATCACCGATGACGACTGGTTGCGAATGATCGACGTCAACGTGATGTCGGGTGTCAGGCTGTCACGGCATTACTTTCCTCGCATGCTTGCGAAGAACTGGGGGCGTGTGATCTTCATGTCCAGCGAAGTCGGTGCGTTCACGCCGCCGGACATGGTGCACTACGGTGTCAGCAAATCGGCCCAACTCGCGGTCTCGCGCGGTATGGCCGAACTGACGAAGGGAACCGGCGTGACCGTCAACAGCGTACTGCCGTCCGCCACGCGATCCGAAGGCATCGTCGCGTATCTTCGGCAAACCGCGCCTCGGCCCGATATGACCGATGCGGAAATCGAATCGCACTTCTTCGGCACGTATCGTCCAAGCTCGCTGATCGCCCGCATGATCGAGGCCGACGAGATTGCCGCGATGGTGGCGCTGCTTGCCAGTCCTTTGGGCGCGCCATCCAATGGCGCCGCGGTGCGCGTCGAGGGCGGCACCTACCGGTCGATTCTCTGAGCCGCAGGCCGCTTGTGGGCGCAGATGCCTGCGGCGCCGTCGACGCGCGCGTCTGGCCGGATACCGCGCGACGCGGTCGGCGGTAGCCGCCGCCGAGCAGCCGCTGGCTCCATCCGCCTTCAAACATATCCCCCGATTGCGGACGACATCGTTTCGTCACCGGCTTCAAGCTTCCGACCTCCTCCCCGCGCTATGCAAATCCGTACAACTTCGCCGGGTTCGTGACGAATATCCGCTGCTGCCAGTCCGGCCGCCCGATCCAGCCGGCGATCACGTCCAGCAAGCTTGCGTCGTCCGGCTTGTCCGTCTTCTGCGTCGGGTGCGGCCAGTCGGTGCCCCACAGCATGCGTTCCGGCGCCATGTCGATCAGCGCCTTCGCGACCGGCGCGACGTCGTCGTAGGCGGGCGCGCCCGTCTTGCTGTCGACGTACGGCCCCGACAACGTGATCCACGTATGGCCCTTTTCCACGAGGCGTTGCGCGGTACGAAACGCGGCCGACGACAGTCCGCCGGGCTGCGGCACATGCGCGATATGGTCGATGACGAGCGGGCAAGGCAACGCCGCAAGATGCGGCTCCAGCTCAGGCAGCCGCGCACCCTGCACCACCAGCTCGATGTGCCATCCGAGGTTCGCGATGCGCGCGGCGAGCGGCGCCAGCATGTCGAGTGTCGTCGCACCCGGATAGCTGAGGTTGAAGCGGATCGCACGGATGCCGCCGCGATCGAGCATCCGAAGTTCGTCGTCGCTCACGGTGCCGTCGACCACCGCCACGCCACGCGCGTCGGCGCCGAACTGCGCGATCGCCGCCAGCGTGCAGCGATTGTCCGTCCCGTACGTCGACGGCGTCACGACCACGTTGCGCTTCACGCCGATACGCGCCAGCACGCTTCGGTATTGCGCGACGGTCGCATTCGGCGGGCGCAGCGTCGTGCCCGGCGCGACCGGAAACCGGTCGTCGTAGACGTGCATGTGACAGTCGATCGCCCCGTCGGGCAACCGGAACGCCGGCCGTTCGGTGCCGCTCGACCACGTTTCGTCGGCCGCGGCCAGCCTCGGCAATGCAGCCGAAGCCAGCGCGGCGCCGGCGATCCGGAGGAATTCACGTCTCGCGATGCGCGCCATGATCAGATGGTCCCCGTCTTGCCGACCAGCTTGCCGGCCGCATGATTGCGCGTGAGCAGCAGCAGCGTCGCGACGCTCACGAGCGTGAGGATCGCGAGCGGCATCAACGCGAGCGCGTAGCTGCCCGTCGCCGCCTTCACCCACCCGTATACGTTCACCATCAGCCCGCCGCCGAGCAGGTTCGCGATGGCATTGACCGTCGCGAGCCCGGCCGCCACGGTGCTGTTGGACAGCATGTCGGTCGCGAGCGCCCAGAACGGGCCCTTGAACGAATACGCGCCGACCAGCACCGCGCAGAGCATGCAGATCGTGGGCAGCAGCGATCCGCTCAGCGACGTCGCGAACAGGCCCACGCCGATCAGCAGCATCGGCACGACCGTGTGCCAGCGGCGTTCGCCGAGGCGGTCCGAGCGCCGGCCCCAGTAGACCATCAGGATCGAGGCCACCGCGTACGGCACCGAGTTCAGCAGGCCGGTTTCCATGACGGTCAAGCCGAACGACTTCAGCAACTGCGGCTGCCACACGGACAGCGTGCTGCCTGCCGCGGAAGCACACGTGTCGACGAGCGCGAGGCACAGCACATAGCGGTTGCGGAACAGTTGCGAAAGCGGCAACGACGGCACCTTCTTGCGCGTCTTGTGGCCGGCGGCCAGCGCGTTCGAGAGCCACGCGCGCTCGTCGTCGTCGAGCCACCTCGCGTTCTCCGGCTTGTTCGTCAGCATGAACAGGCACGCGATGCCGAGCAGCACCGTGGGAATGCCTTCGAGGATGAACAGCCAGTGCCAGCCACGCAGGCCCCAGACACCGTCCATCTGCAACAGCAGCGCGGAGATCGGCGAGCCGATGAAGCTCGCGGCCGGAATCGCGACCATGAACGTCGCGACGATCCGCGCGCGGTACTGCGCGGGAATCCAGTACGACAAATACAGCAGTACGCCCGGGAAGAAGCCGGCTTCGGCCGCGCCCAGCAGGAAACGCAGCACGTAGAACGTCGTCGCGTTGTGCACGAGCGCGGTCGCCGCCGACACGATGCCCCACGTGATCATGATCCGCGCGATCCAGATTCGCGCGCCGTATTTCTGCAGCGCGAGATTGCTCGGCACTTCGAAAAAGAAGTATGAAATGAAGAACAGGCTGCTGCCGAAACCGAAGACCTGCGCCGACATCCCGAGGTCGTGGTTCATCTGCAGCGACGCCATCCCCACGTTGCCCCGGTCGATGAAGGCAAGCAGGTAGCAGATCATCAAGAAGGGAATGAGTCGCCAGACGACCTTTCGTATGGTCCGGCGCTCGATCGCGGACGCTTCCATGAAACCGGCTTGCATGTTGTCTCCGTTTATTGTGCGCCTGAGCGCGTTCCTGTGAACCGTTGCCACGCGATGACCGCCACCACGCCGCACGCCAGCACGGCGGCCATGGCGGCGAAGGTGTGTCGCACGCCGAGCGCCTCCGATGCGCTGCCGACGAGCAGGTAGCCGAACGGCATCGTGCCGTTGTAGGCCATGCCGTACATCCCGACGAGCCCGCCGCGCACGTGTTCCGGACACTGCCGCTGAATCGTCGCGTTCGTCGACGTGGCCGCGAACGTGAGGCTGAAGCCGAGCGCATAGAACGCGGGAATCGATCCCGCCGCATCGGTCGTCGCGGCCAGTACGGCCAGCGCGCCGACTGCCGTCCACGGTGCATAGGCGATGAACCGGCGCGACGCGCGCGGCCCGAACGCCGACGACAGCAGCACCGCCGCGCTCAACGAGCCGGCGCCGGCGCACGCGAAGAACACGCCGGTAAAGCGCGCCGCGTCGTGAAAGCCCTGGTCCGCGAGCAGCGGCACGAGCGTCTGGTAGCTGCCGGCGAACAGGCCGATGCACGCGAGAATCGGCAGATAGCGGGCCGAGAACGCATCGGACAGCACGTAGCCGACCGCATCGCGCAGGCCGCTTTCCGTGCGCGACGGGCCGTCCACCGTCGCGGTCCGGATCGACCGCACGCACGCCGCCATGAAGCACAGCGCGAGCGCATAGATCGCGAACGACGTCCGCGGGCCGAGCGTCGGATAGACGAATCCGGCGATGGTCGGGCCGACCATACGCCCGACGTTGTAGACCATCGTGTTCATCGCGACCGCGTTGGACGTGTGCGTCGGATCCTGCAAGCTCGTCAGCAGCAGCACCTGCCGCGCCGGCGTTTCCACCGCGCTCGACACGCCGATCGCCAGCGCATGCGCGAGGATCAGCTTCACGCCGAGCAGGCCAAGCAGCGACAACGTGAAGAGGCTGCCCGTCAGCAGCAGCGACGTCGTCAGCACGCAGAGCGTCACGCGGCGCGCGTTGGCCGAGCCGATGCGGGAGCCCGCCACCGGTGCGACGATCAACTGCGGCCCGTACAGCAGGAAGTTGAGCAGCGCGAGGATCGCCGCCGAGCCGGACAGGTGATAGATCAGCAGATTCAGCGTGACGTTCTGCGTCCAGCTGCCGAGCACCGACGCGACCTGCCCGCTCAGGTAGCGCCGCAGCGATGCCTCCGTCAGCGCGGGAAACAGCCTGTTCACCCATCCCGCTTGCGTCGCCACGTTCATGACAGCGCCTTTCCGCGCGTTTCGGGCGCGAACAGCACGACCGCGGCCGCGGCGACGAACGCGACGATCGTCGTCGCGAGTCCGAGCACGAAGCCGCCCGACGTCGACGCCAGCGCACCGATGATCAACGGCGCGATGAAGCCGCCGAGCCGGCCGCCGTTGTATGCGAGACCCATGAAGAAGCCGCGCGATGCCGTGTTGCCGATGATCTCCGCGAGGAACGGGCCGGCACCCGCGAAGATGCCGTTCACGCTGAAGCCGGTCAGAAAGATCGCGGTCATCAGCAGCAACGGATTCGCCGACACGATATACACGCCGACGGCCAGCGCGCCGATCAGCAGGTAGCCCAGGAACATCGGCCGCCGGCCGAGCCGGTCGACCCATGCCGAGAACAGCAGGAACCCGGTGATCGCGCCGAACTGCAACGCCAGCACGAACTTCAGGCTATGCACGAAGTCGAGGTGCTTCACCGTGATCAGGAACGTCGGCGTCCACGTGAATACGCCCCAGTAGAGGTACTGCAGGAAGAAGATGAAGCAGAAGGCAGTGAGCAGGCCGCGCACGTTCAGCTTCTCGTGACCGGCCGTGTCGGGCTTGCGAGCCTGCGACTTCGCGTGCCGGCGTTCGAGCCAGATCGGTGATTCCGGCGTCTTGCGCGCGACCCGGAACAGGATGAAGAACGGCGACGCACCGATCAGGAACAGCAGACGCCAGCCGTCGCCGCCCAATCCGCCATGCGTGGCGCCGACGATGCCCGAGATCGCGATCGCGAGAATCGCGCCGATCGGCAAGCCCATCTGCATCAGCGCACCGCCCTTGCCGCGCCGGCCCGGATGCCAGGTCTCCGCGATGAGCGCCGCGCCCGCGGTCCAGGTCCCGCCCATGCCGAGCGCGCCGAAAAAGCGCAACGTGGCGAACGCGTGCGCATCGGGCGCAAATGCGATCAGGCCGGAAAACAGCGAGTAGATGCCGACGCAGAGCAGCGCGGTGCGCACGCGCCCGATCCGGTCCGACACGAAGCCGAACAGAATGCCGCCGATGATCTGTCCGGCCGCCGTGACGCTCGTGAACATGCCGAGCTGCGCCTTGTTCAGCCCGAACTGCAGCGCGAGCGTCGGCAGCAGCAGCGACAGCAGGAATGAGTCGTAGCTCTCGAACGTCCAGCCGAGCCCCGCGAGCGACAGCGCACGCCACTCGATACCGGTCACGCGCGTGAGCCCTTTTTCCGCGGCGGCGGCATCGATGTCCTGCGTCGCCACGGTTGCAGTCGTCTTCATGGGTTGTCTCCGGGAATCGCGACGCGATACGTCGAGGCGGCCGTCCGGCTGAACAGCGCGGCCTTTTCGTCGACCGACATCGCGGACGCGAGTCGTTTGAAGGCGTTCCACAGCACGCGATAGCCGAACATCCCCTTGTCGACGGGGAAGTTGCTTTCGAACATGCAGCGATCGACGCCGAAAAGCTCGACGCAGGTATCGAAATACGGCTGCCACGCGGCCGCCAGGTCCTGCGACGACGGCGGCAGCGCGCGCGCGGCGAAGTCGAAACCGAACACGGTCATGCCCGCGCCGCCGAGCTTCATGCGCGTGTTCGGCAACGCGGCGAGACGCGCGAGTTGCCGTTTCCACTGCGCATGCACTTCGGCACGCCGGCCGGCATGCGGCCCCACGCCGACGGGGCCGCCAAAATGGTCGATGACGACGATGACGTCCTCGGACGCGCGCGCGAGTTCGTACAGGTCATCGAGCTGCGTGTGATAGACCCACGCGTCGAGCGACAGCCCGTAGCGGCCGAGCGTCGTCACGCCCTGCCTGAAAGCCGGCTCCGACATCCGGTCGCGCGGCGGCGTCACCGGGCTCGACCGCACGTCGGGGCTCGCATGCCACGCGAGCGGATTGCGGATGCCGCGCAATCGCCCGCCGGACACCTGCAGCATCGTGTCGAGCACCGCATCGAGTTCCGCGCCGAGCGACAGATCGGCGCCGCCGACGATGGCCTCGCAACAGCGCGTGGGGCCGTATGCGCCGCTATCGAACATCGCGGCGATGCCGCTCGCGAATGCCACTTCGCCCACCGGCTTGAACGCCTCCGGCCCGCTTGCGCGCAACATCGAGCGGCACTGCACGTAGACCGTCGACACGACCCGATGCCCGCCGCGCACGTCCGCGCCGAACTCGTCCGCGAGATAGCGCCCGGTCTGGCGGTCCCACAGGTGATGGTGGGCATCGACGATGGCGAGTTCGGGTTCGAGCACCGGCTCGTCGCGCAATGCGAGCCACTCGGGCCTGACCGGCAGATGGGGCGCGTGAACGGTCTGCATCGCACTCGCCTCAGAACTTCTGGCGCATGCCGATCACCACGCCCGTCTGGTTGTGATCGGGCGCGACCGTGCCATAGCCGTTCACGCCGAGCGCGGAGCCGCCCTTGTTGCGCGCGAAACCCGCCGTCGCATAGATATCGGTGCGCTTCGACAGCAGATAATCCGCACACAGCACGGCGAGCCACGGGTCGGCACTCGTCGAATGCACGTCCTGGTAATAGGCCGTCGCCGTGACCACGAACGCCGGCGACACCGCGTATTGCGCGCCGGCCCAGTACAGGTTCGCCGCGCTGGCATCGGCGCCGTTCGCGACACGGATCGGGTTCGCCGGCAGGAACGCATTCGACGCACGAAGATAGCGATAACCGGCGAATCCCTTCACCGGTCCGATCACATACGACGCGGCGGCCGTGGCGCGCCGCTCGGTGCCCGTGTTGGTCGCGACGGTGTTGCTGTTGCGCTGCTCGTACGACACGCTCGCGGCGAGCGGCCCTTGCGAGAAAGTCAGCGCCCCGCTGAAGAAGCGGCCGGTGAGTTGCGCGCCCGGCACCTCGGCGCCGTACCCGGTGTCGTAGCGGGTGCTATACATGGCCTGCGCCGTCAGCGGACCGAACACGCCGGTGTACTTCACCGAGTTATCGATGCGCGCGGCCGCCGCGTAGTCGACCGACAGCACCGAGTATCGCGACGACGCGCCCATCGGGTCGAAGGCCACGGCCTGTTCGTAAAAGAGCGCGTTCTGGCGGCCGAACGTCAGTTGCTGGCCCCGGTACGCCAGCCCGACCCACGCCTGCCGGCCGAAAATCCGCGACGTCGTGGCGGCGTTCGAACCGAGGCCTTTCGTCGACTGCGCGGTCGTGCTGTCATTGATGTTGAAGCCGTTTTCCAGCTGGAAAATGGCCTTCATGCCGCCGCCGAGATCCTCGACGCCCTTCAGTCCCCAGCGCGAACCGGACAGATTGCCGGACGCTTCGCGCGTCTGCGCGCCGCCGGTATTCGTATTGTTGATGTGCTCGATACCGACGTCGGCAATGCCGTACAGCGTGACGCTGCTTTGCGCATGCGCGGCAGCGCACCACGAGGCCGCGCTCGCGACGGTGACGGCGCCGAGCACGAAGCGGGGTTTCGGGCGGGAATGCTGGCTGGCCTGATTCGACGACATGAAGTCTCCAAACTGTTTTTTGTGGGTGGGTGTTCTGGCGAAAGCAAATTCACGCCTCGCGGACGGCAGGCGCTTCGCCGGCGCCCGAGCCCGGATCGCCGAGCCATGCGATGGTCAACGCGCCGAGCAGCAGCACACCCGACACGGCGATGAGCGGCGCGGTGAAGCCACCGGAGAATTGCTTGAGCGCACCGATCATTGACGGCCCGACGAAGCCGCCGAGATTGCCGACCGACACGATCAACGCGAGTCCGCCCGCGGCGGCCCGGCCGGTGAGGAATCCCGACGGGATGGCCCAGTAAGTCGCCTGGAACGCGAGGATTCCGCTCACCGTGACGCACAGTGCGATCAGCTTGAAAACCGGCGCATGAATGAAGGCGCTCGCGCACAGCGCCACGGCCGCGACGGCCAGCGCACCGGCGACATACGGAATCCGGTTGGCCGCGCGGTTGGCGAGACGCGCGCACCAGAGCATCACGCCGGCGCCGATCGCATACGGAATGGCCGTCAGCCAGCCGACCACCGCGTGTTCGACGCCGAACTGCTTGATGATCTGCGGCATCCACAAGCCGACGCCGAGCGAGCCGACGATCCCGCAGAAGTTGACGAACGCGAGCACGAACACACGCCAGTTCGTCATCGCGTCGCGCAGTGTGCTGCCGTGCTTCGCGCCGATGTCGCGCTGCTCGAACGCGAGGCGCTTCGCGAGCGACGCCTTCTCTTCGTCATTGAGCCACGCGGCTTTCTCGGGACGGTCGGCCAGCACGAACAGGCACGCGATGCCGAGCATCACCGCAGGGACGCCTTCGATCAGCAGCAGCCATTGCCAGCTGCGCAGCCCATGCAGGCCGCCGAGTTCGAGTAGCGCGCCCGAAATCGGCGAGCCGATCATGTTCGCGACGGGAATGCCGACGAGGAAGGCGGCCGTCACCTTCGCACGCCACTTGCCGGGAAACCAGTGCGTGAAATACAGGTAGATGCCGGGCGTGAATCCCGCCTCGGCGAGCCCGAGCAGAAAACGCGCGGCCGCAAAGCTCTTCGGTCCGACGACGAACGCCGTCGCCATCGAGAACAGGCCCCACGTGATCATGATTCTCGCGATCCATACGCGCGCCCCGACCTTCTGCATGATCAGGTTGCTCGGAATCTCGAACAGGAAATAGCCGATGAAGAACAGGCCTGCACCGACACCGAACTGCTCGGCCGTCAGACCGAGATCCTTGTTCATCGTGAGCGCCGCGAAACCGACGTTGGTCCTGTCGAGATAGCTGATCACATAGCAGACGAAGATGAACGGCAGGATGCGCCGGAACGCCCTGGCGAGCGTGCGCTCGCTGGCCGCGTAATCGTCGCCGGCAAGCTGGGCCGAGGACGGTGCGTCGGCGCGCGGTGCGTCGTCGCCGGCACGCAGCGCGTGCGAAATGGTCATGCTTGTCTCCTTCGTCGCGCGGCTGGCGGCGCGATCTTTCGGCATGCGGGCGGGAAGCCGACGCGCGGCTTCCCGGCTCGTGGGTCTCAGTCCTGCTTCACTGCCCGTTTCGCTGCCTGTTTCGGCAGCGGGCCGGCAATGCGCATGTCCACTTTCAGGACGGAACCGGACGTCGATTCGGTGATGAAGAGCGTCTTCATGTCCGGGCCGCCGAAGCACACGCTCGTGAGCGACGCCCCTTTCGGTCCGGTCAGGATCTCGACGGGCTCCGCGCAGTGGTTGAGCACCCACACGCGGCCAAGCCCCGGATTCGCGACGAACAGGCGGCCTTCGAGATCGATGGTGAGGCCGTCGGGCCCGCTCGGTCCGTACGACGTGAAGAACTGGCTGACCTTGCTGACCGACCCGTCGGCCTGCAGCGGCATGCGCCACACGGCATTGCCGCGCGTCATCGCGACGAACAGCACCTTCTCGTCGCGCGACAGGACGAGCCCGTTCGGGCTCGGGCAGGTGCCGAGCAGCATGTCGAGCTTGCCGTCGGGCGAGAGCCGATACACGCGGCCCGTCGGATCGTGCAGCCCGGTCTGCCCCTGGTCGGTGAAATAGAGGTTGCCGGCCGAGTCGAACGTCAGGTCGTTCACGCCCTTGAAGCGTTCGGTGTTGCGGCGCTCGAGATACGGACGCACTTCACCGCGCTCGATATCGAGCAGCATCAGACCGTTCCGGTAGTCGGTGATGATCAGGTGCGATGCGTCGAAGCGCTTCATCCCGTTGGGCTCGCCGTCGTATTCGACGACGAGATCCCAGTCGCCCGACGGCGAAATGCGGAAAATGCGCCCGTGCGGAATGTCGGTGACGAACAGATAGCCGTCCGGGTCCCAGACCGGCCCTTCGAGAAAGGAGTCCGTGACCATGCCGCCGCGATTCGCGCGCGCCCATTCCGTGCGGACGTCCGGCTTGCGAAACTTCTCCGGCATGCGCGTGAACACGTCGGCTTCGCGCACGTCGGGACTCGTCAGATAAAACATGCGTACCTCGATGTCCAGGGTTCAAGCCGCGCTATGCGCGTTCGTCGAGCACCGCGAGAACGTTGGCGGCCGCGCCCTTGCCCATGTTCACGTACGCGGCATCGCTCACGCCGCCGACATGCGGAGACAGAATCACGTTGGGGATCTGCTGGAACGGGTGCGGCACCATCATCGGCTCGACATCGAAGCTGTCGAGGCCGGCCGCGCGCAATTGGCCGTTCGCCAGCGCGTCGGCAAGCGCGGCTTCGTCGATCAAGCCACCGCGTGCGGTATTGACGAGAATCGCGCCGCGCTTGAAACGCGCGAACGTGTCGCGGTTGAGCATCCGGCGGTTGTCGGCCGTCAACGGACAATGCAGCGACACGACGTCCGACTCCGCGTACAGCGTGTCGAGCGGCACGCGCTTCACGCCGGCCGGCGCTTCCTTCGCGAACGGATCGAACGCGAGTACCTTCATGCCGAACGCCGCACCGATCGCGGCCACGCGCCGGCCGATCGCGCCGAGTCCGACGAGGCCGAGCGTGCGCCCGTCGAGTTCGACGGACTTGTGCGTCGCCTTGTCCCAATGGCCCTCGCGCATGCGGATATCGAGCTGCGGAACGGACTTCGCACACGCGAGCAGCAGCGCCCATGCGTGCTCGGCGACGGCGGCCGCATTCGCGCCGACCGCGGCGCGCACCGCGATACCGCGTGCGGCAGCCGCGTCCTGATCGATCACGTCGATGCCGCTGCCGTGCTTCGAAATCACCTGCAGGTGCTCGGCGGCGTCCATGATGCGGGCGTTGATCTTGCCGTACCGGACGATGATCGCGACCGGCTTGTGCTCGATGCAGAGCGCTACGATGTCGTCCTCGGTCGGTTGCTTGCCGGCGAACACGACGTCGAACTGCGCAAGCATCTCGAGCGCTTGCGGCGCCAGGTCGGCGGCGGTCACGAGGACCACGGGCTGATGCGAAGCGGTCTGCATCACAGCGCCTCGCCTTCGGCCAGCATGCCGGCCGCGCGCAGTTCCTTCTCGATCCAGCCCGGACGAAGATCGCCCTTGTGGATCGCTGCGATACGCGCGGTTTCGAAGTCGAGCTTTTTCTGCGCGAGATCGACGATGCGCGCGACGTCGGCGCGCGCAATGACGACGACGCCGTCGGCGTCGCCGACCACCAGGTCGCCCGGATTGACCGTCGCGCCGCCCAGCGAGATCGGCGCATTCACGCGCCCCGCGATGCTTTTGGTCGGGCCGCACGGATTGAGACCGGCCGAGAAGATCGGGTAGTCGCCGTTGGCCAGTTCGTGCGCGTCGCGCACCGCGCCGTCGATGACGATGCCGGCGATGCCGCTCGCCTTCGCCTGCGCCGCCATGATTTCGCCAAGCAGCGCGCACGAGATGTCGCCCTTGCCGTCGACCACGACGACGTCGCCCGGCTTCGCGACGGCGAGCGCCGCATGGATCGCCAGGTTGTCGCCCGGACGGACTTCGACCGTGACTGCGGGGCCGGCGACCTTCATCTTCGGCGACAGCGGCCGCACGCGGCCATGCACCGTGCCGCGGCGGCCCGCGACGTCGGCGAGGATCGCGGCCTGGTAACGCGCGGCCGCCTGAACGAGTTCCGGCGAGATGCGTTCGATGTCGCGATTGATCGGAGAAGTACTGACGGATGGCTTGCTCATGACTCGACCTCGGGTTGTGCGTTGTACTGTGTACAACACTGGTGTACATAGTGAAATCACTATAACGAGACAACCCATACCAGGGCACTGGCGTTTACCCTTTTACGCGGTAAACCAGCGTTTTACTCTGTACAATCTCCGTTGTGTGTCGACGGGAGAGAAGGAATGGGAAATGACGGCGTGGTTGCCGTGGAAAAGGCGCTTTCGCTGCTGGACTGCTTCAAGCCGGGCGCCGAATCGCAGTCGCTCGCGACACTGTCGCAAGCCTCCGGCATGCACAAGACGACGGTCTATCGGCTGATGAACTCGCTGGAGCGAATGGGCTATGTCGTGCGCGCGCAGTCCGGCAACTATTCGCTTGGGCACCGCGTGCTGTACCTCGGCAAGCTGTACGAGCAGTCCTTCCATCTGTCCACGGTGGTCGAACCGGCGCTGCATGCGCTGGCCGCGCTGACGAAGGAAAGCGCATCGTACTACGTGCACGACAACGGGCAGCGGCTTTGCCTGTTTCGGGTCGAGCCGTCCGAAGGCCTGCGTGAAACGCGGCTCGCGGGCACGATGCTGCCGCTCGACGACACGGCCATCAGCCAGGTGATCCGTTTCTGGGGGCTCGGCGAACCGATCTATGACAAGCCGCCCGCACTGCCCCTCTTCACCGCGGGTGCACGCGATGTGCACACCGCAGCGTTCGCGGTGCCGGTCTTCGGCGCCGGCGACAAGTTCATGGCGGCGCTGACGCTGTCCGGTCCTGCGTCGCGCCTCAGCGTCGCGCACGAGTCGGGTGAACTGGATCGACCGCAGCTGGATGCGGCCGCCGATCTATCGCGGAAGCTGGGCGCGAGTGTCGCGCTCTGCGAGAACGTCTACGGCATCTGATCGCCGCTTCCGCAACGGCTGAGCAGCAGGCGCAGCGGCACGTCGTCGCGGCGCGACGGGTCGACGATCAGCGCCGCGCGCCGCCTGCGCGACCCATTCGGTACGCATCCAGCCCGGCTCGAGCGTGCACACGCGCACGCCGAACGACGCGGCTTCCTACGCGGAATTTTTCACCGTGATAAGCGTTTTTAAACAGGGTTAGTACGAACGCCCGCATGACGCGGGCGGCGTTCCTTACGCATGCGTCGAGCGCGGCCGGTCGTTCGTCAGCACAACCGCATGGCCGGTGGACATCGAACGTGACTGGAAGTCCTCGCCGCGCGATTCGCGCGACGCGATCACCGCGACGAACGCCGGCAGCGCCATCAGGATCGCGTAGCCGGCGACAAAGATCGCCGAACCCGTATAGCTGACCAGCAGCGTGCCGACGATCGGCGCGATCGATCCGCCGAGCACCGATGCAAGCTGATAGCTGGTCGACAGCGCGGTGAAGCGCACGCGCGTCGGAAACAGTTCGGCCATGTACGCGGCCATCGGTCCGAGAATGATCCCGTGGCACGTCAGGCACGCGATCAACGCCAGTTGCAGATGAACGTAGTCGCTGCCTGGCGACAGCGTGAACAGCGAACAACCGGCGATCGCCGCGCCGAGCAGGCCGGCGATCAGCACCGGGCGCCGTCCGATCCGGTCCGACACGTGCGCGGCAATCAGGATGACGACGACCTCGATCGCCGACGCCCACATCAGCGCGGACAGTGCCTGCGGTCTGCTGAAGTGCAGATAGCCGGTCGCGAGTCCGAGCGCGAACGTCGAAAACAGATACAGGAACGTGTTCTCCGCGGCTTTCACGAAGAACGCACGCGCCATTTGCCGCCCGTTGCTCGCGCAGGTGTCGCGCAGCGACGCGCGCTCGACCGTCTGGTGCGCGGCCGACAGCTCGGCGAACGCCGCCGATTCCTCGACGCGCCGGCGCGTCCAGAAGCCGACGATCACGAGCAGCGCGGAAATGAAGAACGGAATCCGCCACGCCCAGTCGACGAATGCGGCATCGCCGTAGAATCGCTGCACCATCCCGATCACGAACGCGGTCAGCACGTTCGCGAGCGGCCCGGCGAACATCGTGAAGCTGGTCCAGAAGCCGCGCTGCGCGCCGGGCATCGACTCGGCGATCATCAGGATCGCGCCGGTCGCTTCGCCGCCGACCGCGATGCCCTGCACGATGCGCAGCAGCACGAGCAGCAGCGGCGCCGCGATGCCGATCGACGCATAGGTCGGCAGCAAGCCGACGCAGAACGTGCTGATGCCCATCATCAGCAGACTGACGACGAGCGTCTTGCGGCGGCCGATGCGGTCGCCGATCATCCCGAACACGATGCCGCCGAGCGGCCGCGCGACGAAGCCGACGGCGAACGTCGCGAGCGCGAGCAGCGTGGCGGCGAGCGGATTGCCGACGACGAAGAACTGCTTGTCGAACACGAGCACCGCACACGCGGCGAACGCGAAAAAGTCGTACCACTCCAGCGTGGTGCCGACGGTACAGGCGAACATCAGGTTGGCACGCTTCTTCATCGCGCATGTCTCCGGTTTTTTTGTGGTTTGCGTGGGGCGAGCGACGCCGCGGCGACGCCCGTGGATTCAGAGTTCGAGCACGAGCCGCTCGCCGCCGCACGCGCGCGAACAGCAGGTCATCATGCGATCGTGCGCGTCGCGTTCGGCGCGCGTCAGCACGCTGTCGCGATGATCGACGCGGCCGGCCAGCACCCGCACTTCGCAGGATCCGCACAGCCCTTCGCGGCAGTCGCTCTGCACGTCGATGTTCGCGTGCTGCAATGCGTCGAGCACCGTCTGGTTCGCCGCGACCGTCAGCGTGATGCCGGAATCCTTCAGTTCGACTTCGAACGGGCGCTCCTTCGATGGGTCGAGGGCCGCACGCGTCGACACGAAATGCTCGACACGCAGCGCATCGCGCGACCAGTGCGCGCAGCTCGCTTCGAGCGCATCGAGCATCCGCGCGGGGCCGCAAGCGTAGATGTGCGTGTCGTCGGCCGGCTGCGCGAACAGCGCGCGAAAGTCGTTACGCGAGCCTTCTTCCGACACGTACACGTGCAGACGCTCCCCATGCAGCGCGGCGAGCGTGTCGAGCAGCGCCATCGACGCGCGTCGCGAGCCGCTATAGTGGATCTCGTAGTCGATGCCGCGCGCCTTCGCTTCGCGCGCCATCGCGCTGATCGGCGTAATGCCGATGCCGCCCGCGACGAAGATCGCCTTGCCGGCGTCGGTCGCGAAACGGAAGTGATTGCGCGGCCCGCGGATCTTCAGCACGTCGCCGGCGCGCAGATTCGCATGCACCCATGCCGATCCGCCGCGGCCCTGCGCTTCGTGCAGCACCGCGATCTCGTACGCGTCGCGCTCGGCCGGGTCGCCGCACAGCGAATACTGGCGCGTGATGCCGGTATCGCCACAGATCACGTCGATATGCGCGCCGGGCGTCCAGCGCGGCAGCATGCGGCCGTCGCCAGACACGAGGCGGACCTGCGCGACGCGATCCGCGCACCTCGACACGCGCTGTACCTTCACCACGCGACTCACCGCGTGCGACGACGGCTCGCCGATGCGCACCGCCGTGCGCGCGCGCAGCGCCGACGGGTCGCGGCGCTCGGGATTCGCCGCCGGATCCCATTCGACATACAGGTGCTCGGGGCCGCGGAACGACGTGTTCGGCACATACGTGAAGCGCTGTTCCGCCAGCTTCATGTGCGGCAGACGGCGCGTGAACTCCTCGAGGAAGATCTGCATCTCCATGCGCGCGAGATTCTTGCCCATGCACTGATGCGACCCGTAGCCGAACGTGAGCTGATCGCTCGCATTCTCCCGGCGAATGTCGAACAGGTCCGCATCCGCGAAGCGCGCTTCGTCATGATTCGCGGACGACGTGACGATCAACAGCTTCGAGCCGGCGGGCACCGCGACGCCACCGATCGTGACGTCCTTCGTCGCGAGCCGTCGCCACGCGGCGACCGAGCCGTTGTGGCGCAGGCACTCCTCGACCGCGTTCGGGATCAGCGACGGGTCGTCGCAGATGTCGCGCCACGCATCGGGATGCTGCAGCAGCAGCTTCATCGCATTGGCCGTCGCGTTCGCGGTCGTCTCGTGCGCGGCGACGATCCCCGCCATCATCATCGAGTGCAGATACGAATCGGTGATCACGTCGGGCAGCGCCTTCTGCTTGCGGATCCCGTACTGCATCCAGCCCGGCCCGGACGGATCCTCGCGCATCTTGTCGAGCACCTTGCCCGCGAACTGCCAGAACTTGCCGACCGCATGCGCGACCGCGACCTGCTCCTCCGGTTTCGGACGGCCCCACGTGTTGATCGTATGGGCGATCGAGTATTCGCGCAGCGTGTCCATGTCCTCTTCCGGCACGCCGAGAAAGTGCAGCGCGACGGTCAGCGGCACCTCCCACAACATCTGGTCGACCAGATCCGCGCGGCCGTCGTCGATGAAGCGGTCCACGTATTCGCGCGCGAGCCGGCGCACCATCGGTTCGTGATGCTTCAGCGCTTCGGGCGTGAACGGGTCCAGCAGCGCACGGCGACGCGGCATGTGCGCGGGCTCGTCCTCGTTGACGAGCGTGCGGTTCAGCGCGAAGCCGTACGACGCGAGCACCGCGTTCGCCTCGGCGCCGGTCGGGGTGATCTTCTCCAGCGCGATCGACGGACTGAACGTGAGGTTGTCGCGAAAGATGGCCTTGATGTCGTCGTAGCGCGTGACGATCCAGTACCCGAGCTTCGGGCTGTAAAACACCGGCTCCCGCTCGCGCGCCCAACGGACGTATTCGGGCGGATCCTGCTGATAGCCGTCGTCGAACGGATCGAACGCGGCCGCGGCCGCGCTGACCGGGCACCCGTTCGGCGCGGTCGCCGCTGCCGGCGCAGGATGAAACGGACATTTCGACGACGCGTGATGCTCGATGGCGGACATGATTGACTCCGGTGCGATGATTTAGCGTAAATCTAATACGCATTGCGTAATCGCAGGACTGGGGTAAACCTTGGCGGTCCGCCGTCGGCGGCCGTCGGGCTAGAATCCGCCGTATGAAAAAAATCACCGGAACGAAACAGACCGCACCCGCCGAGCGGGACCGCAGGCAACGCGTTCAATCCGCGTCGACCGGCCTTCTCGTGCTGAAGGAACTGGCGGCATCGGGCGGCCGCGCGACGCTGACCGCGCTCGCGGCACGGCTCGACGAGAATCCCGCGAAAGTGCACAGATATCTGGCGAGCCTGATGGAAGCGTCGTTCGTCACGCAGGATCGCGGCACGCAGCAGTACGTGCTCGGACCGCAATGCATCTCGATCGGGCTCGCCGCGATGCGGATGGCCGACCCGATACGACTCGCCGAGCCGTCGCTGGTGCGCCTGCGCGAGCGCCTCGAAGTGACGTGCTTCGTCGCGATCATGGGCAACCGCGGGCCGACGATCATGCGGTTCGAGGAGCCCGGCCTGCCGGTGACGGTCAACGTGCGCGCGGGCTCCGTCATGTCGTTGCTGTGGTCGGCGACGGGCCGGTTGTTCCTCGCGCTGCTCGACGAACCTCGCGTGCGGAAACTCGCGGAAGAAGAGCTTGCATCGGCGCCGGCCGAATTGCGCGCCCAGCTCGACCGACGCGATCCGGTCGGCAAATTGCAGCGCGAGATCCGCGCGGCCGGCCTCGCCAGCGTCCGCGACACGAACCTGAAGGGCATCAGCGCGGTGTCGGCAGCGCTATTCGACGCAAACGGGCATATGTGCGGCGCACTCACCGCGCTGGGCGCCACGGGCGGCTTCGACGCGTCGATCGACGGGCCGGTCGCGACGGCGCTGCGCCACGAGGCCACGCTGATCAGCGCCGAGCTCGGGTACACGGGCTGACCCCGTCGCCGCTACGGCGTCCGCGGATCCGCCCGGACGCCGGCTCGCCCTCCGCTTGATTTTTGAGACGAACGGTCTATTATTCGGCCATGGACACGCGCACCGCTCCGCCGCGCCGCCGCGGCCGGCCACCCAAGCAGCACGACGACCTCGTCGCCACGCGCGACATGCTGCTGCGCACCGGGCTCGAGATCCTCACCGAAAAGGGCTTTTCGGCCACCGGGCTCGACGAGATCCTCGGGCGCGCCGGCGTGCCGAAAGGCTCGTTCTATCACTACTTCGACAGCAAGGAAGCGTTCGGCCTCGAACTGATCGACCGCTACGCCGAGTTCTTCGCCCGCAAGCTCGACCGCCATTTCAGCCAGCTGGAACGCTCGCCGCTGGCGCGCGTGCGCGCGTTCGTCGACGACGCCCGCGACGGCATGGCCCGCCATGCGTACCACCGCGGCTGCCTGATCGGCAACCTCGGCCAGGAAATGGGCACGCTGCCGGAAAGCTTCCGCGCCCGTCTGCGCGCCACGTTCGAAGATTGGCAACACCGCCTCGCCGAATGCCTGGCCGCCGCGCAGCAGGCGGGCGAACTGGCGGATGCCGCCGACCCCGCCGAGCTGGCCGCATTCTTCTGGATCGGCTGGGAAGGCGCCGTGCTGCGCGCGAAGCTCGAACGCAGCGACCAGCCGCTCGCGCTGTTCGCGCAGTTTTTCTTCAATGGATTGCCTCGCCGCTGAATTTTTTTACCATTAACTAGACGATCGGTCTAGAAAGGAGGACGGATGTTCCAGGGCATCGTGATCGACAAGGACGAGACCGGCCAGCACGTGAGGCTGCACACGCTGGACGACGCGCAGTTGCCGGCCGGCAACGTGACGATCCGCGTGGGCTATTCGACGCTGAACTACAAGGATGGGCTGGCGATCACCGGCAAGAGCCCGGTCGTGCGCAAGTTCCCGATGGTGCCGGGCATCGACCTGGTCGGCGAAGTCGAAGCGAGCACGCACCCGGATCACCGTCCGGGCGACCGGGTCGTGCTCAACGGCTGGGGCGTCGGCGAAACGCACTGGGGCGGCCTCGCGCAGAAGGCGCGGGTCGACGGCGACTGGCTGGTGCCGCTGCCGTCCGCGTTTTCGCCGCAACAGGCGATGGCCATCGGCACGGCCGGCTACACCGCGATGCTGTGCGTGATGGCGCTGGAACGGCACGGCGTGCGGCCGGACGACGGCGAGATCGTCGTGACCGGCGCGGCCGGCGGCGTGGGCAGCGTCGCGACGGCCCTCCTGGCGCGACTCGGATACCGGGTCGTCGCCGTGACGGGCCGCCCGGCCGATGCCGACTATCTGCGGCAACTCGGCGCGGCCGAGATCCTGGATCGCGCGTCATTCAGCGTACCCGGCAAGCCGCTCGGCAAGGAACGCTGGGCCGGCGCCGTCGACGTGGCCGGCAGCCACGTCCTCGCCAACGTGTGCGCGACCACGCGCTACCGCGGCGTGGTGACGGCCTGCGGCCTCGCCGCCGGCATGGACTTCCCCGCGACCGTCGCGCCGTTCATCCTGCGCGGCGTCACGCTCGTCGGGATCGACAGCGTGATGTGTCCGCGCGCCGAGCGGCTGGAAGCCTGGCGCCGGCTCGCGTCCGATCTCGACGTCGAGAAGCTGGGCGCCATCGGCCATCAGGTCGGCCTGAGCGACGCCATTCCGCTGGCGGCGGAACTGATCGACGGCAAGGTGCGCGGCCGCATCGTCGTCGACGTCAATGCCTGATCGCCCTTCGTGCCACTTTATCCAGGAGACCTCATGACTGCTCCAGACAACGCCCCCGTCAGCCGCTTTCCCGTGCCGGCGCTCGAAGACCTGCCCGACGACATTCGCGCACGCATCGCGGCCGTCCAGGAAAAATCGGGCTTCGTCCCGAACGTGTTCCTCACCCTCGCGCACCGCCCGGACGAGTTTCGCGCGTTCATGGCGTACCACGACGCGCTGATGGACAAGCCGGGCAACCTCAGCAAGGCCGAACGCGAGATGATCGTCGTGGCCACCAGCGCCGCGAACCAGTGTCAGTACTGCGTGATCGCGCACGGCGCGATCCTGCGCATTCGCGCGAAGGACCCGCTGATCGCCGACCAGGTCGCCACCAACTACCGCAAGGCCGACCTCACCGCGCGCCAGAAGGCGATGCTGGACTTCGCGATGAAGGTGTCGCAGGCCGCGCATCAAGTGGGCGAACCAGACTTCGACGCGCTGAAGACGCACGGCTTCACCGAAGACGACATCTGGGACATCGCGGCGATCTCGGCCTTCTTCGGGATGTCCAACCGCCTCGCGAACGTGACGAACATGCGGCCCAACGCGGAGTTTTACGCGCTGGGCCGCTGACGGCCTCGAGCGCGGCGAGCGCCACCTCGTCGCTACGGAAAGCCGGCGTACACGCGTCCGGCCTTCCGTGCGTTGCGGCAGGAAATGCGCCGCGACCGGATGGCCGCGACACGCGCGTTCAATCCCGCAGTTCCCGCGCGATCGCGCTGTAGAACACCGACGCTTCGAGCGGCAGCGTATCGAACGACGGCTCCGCCTTCGGCCACGTCGACCATTGCACGATCACGAGATGCTCGGCGCGATTGACCATGATGACCTGACCGAAGATGCCGAGCGCCCACAGCGAACCGCGCAACGACGCCGCGGGCGTCGGGTCCGTGCCCTTCGCATCGACCGGCACCGCGTTGTTCCACCACTGGTAGCCGTAGATGCCGTCGGGATGCCCGGCCGACACCGACTGCCGCGCCTGCGTCCAGTCCGACGCCTGGTCGAGCCAGCCGTCCGGCAAAATCCGCGTGCCGTCGGGCAGCTTGCCGCCACCCAGCACGAATTCGCCGAAGCGTCCCCAGTCTTCCAGCGTCGCATTGAAGCCGTGCGCGCCGACGTCGTGCCGCCCTGCGCGATACGCGTGCCACACACCGTCGCTCGCCATCCCGTACGGCTTCCAGATCGTCTTTTCGAGATAAGCGGCGAGCGACATGCCGGTCGCGCGCTCGAGCACGTCGCCGAGCAGCCACGCACCGCCGGAACTGTACGACCAGGTCTGCCCGGGCGGATGCGCGCGACCGAGCCCCTTGACCAGCGTGCGCACGCACGCGTACGTGCCGGGCCGCGCCTCGCATTGCGTGAGCTTCGCGAAATCGGAGTCCGGATTCGTGTAGCTCTCGTTCCACGCGACGCCGGACGTGTGCTGGATCAACTGCTTCAGCGTCACGCCGTCCCACGCGGTGCCCTTCAGGTCCGGCTCGTAATCGGTCACGCGATCGTCGAGCGACTTGATCTTCCCTTCCCGCAACGCGACACCGACGAGCGTCGACACAACCGACTTGCCGACCGAGCGCGACGTCCACAACGTCGTATCGGTGTTGCCGTCGCCCAGATACTTGTATGCGATCTTGCCGTCCTTCAGCACCAGCAGGGCGGCCACGTCCTGATGCTTCAGGTAGTCCTTCAGCGTGTAGCGCTTGCCGTGCACTTCGTACGACACGTCGGTCAGCATGCGGGCGGCATCGACCAACGGCGTGGCCGCGCGATGGTGGAACACGTCGCCCGGATAGTTGCGATAGTCGTTGCGAAAGCCGATCACGCGATCCGGCTGGCTCCACGTCAGCATCCGCTTCGGGTCGGGCAGCGTCGCGTCGAACGGCGCGGGGCACGTGGCGAGCGCGACGCTGCCGCACGTCGCGGCGGCCGGCGCCGCGGCAGACGACGCGACTTGCGCGAACGACGCCGTCGCCGCGCTGCCCGCGACGACCGCCGCCGCGAGCGCGATGCCGAATGAACGATCGAACCTCGGTTTCATGGGTGTCCTTGTCGACGATGTCCGGTCGCGCCTGCGCAAGAAAGTTTCCGCCGCACGGCCCGAACGTTTCAGAGGGCGGCGCCATCGTCACCGGCGTCCGACGCGCGGCATACGCGCGTCGATCACGCCCACGGCGGCTCCCGCATCGCGCCCTCAAAACCAGTATCGAGTGCGCGCGTCGACGAGGCAAAACGGCACATGTGGGAAAATCCCCCGCATCCGCCGGAAGGGACATCATGGGCGCACTGACTTACTCGCTCGCGCAGATCGAGGCGTTCGCGTGCATTGCCGAACACGGCAGCATCACGAAGGCCGCCGCGCATCTCGGCAAGGACCGCTCGACCGTCAGCGAGCTGCTGGAATTCTTCGAAATCGAACTGGGCTTTGCGCTGTTCGCGCGCAGTGGCCGGTCGCTGTCGCTGACGTCGGAGGGCGAGCGCCTGCAACGCCAGGCGCGCCTGCTGCTGCGGCAGGCGCAGGCGTTCGGCGCCGCGGCGAAAGGCGTGCCGTCCGGCATCGCCGACGCGATCCGCATCGCCTACGATCCGTTCGTGCCGCGCACGCTGCTGCATGCGCTGATCGACGATCTCGCCGCGTCGGGCATCGACGTCAGTACCTGGAGCGCGTCGCGCGACGAAGCCGAGGCGGCGCTCGTGTCCGGCGCCGCGCAGGTCGCGATCAGTCTCGCGCGCAACCGGTTCGTCGCGGCCGAGCTCGAATGGCGGGCGGTCGGCGCGATCGAGATCGGCTTTTACGCGTCGGCCGACCTGTTTCCGGCCAACGGGCTGCCGGTCACGGTCCCCGCGCTCGCCGCGAAGCCGCAGGTCGTGATGCACCGCTCGCTGGGCACGCAGTTCGCGCAACTGCTGCAGGTCTCGGACCGGCTCGTGTACGCGAACGAACTCGAAACCGTGCGTCACCTGCTCCAGCACGGCCATGGCTGGGGCTTCCTGCCGACGCATTTCGACGCCGGGCGCTGGCCGTCCGTCACGCGCATCGACACGGAGGTCGGGCACGGCAGCCTCGTCCATTCGATCGTCGCGGTGTGGAAACCCGGCACGTGGAACCCGTCGCCGATCCTCGAAGCGATCGACGCCGCCGGCGCGGCATGGGAGAAAGCCGCGCAGCGGCAGCACGGCGCGCGCTGAACGCCACGCGCCGGGCTGCCGACCGCCGTTACTCGATCGCCTTCAACGCATCGAGCCCGTCCGGCAGCTTCGCGTCCGGAAACTGCGTCGACAACGTGGCGTCCCGCCACCGCGCCGCCTCTTCCGCACGCTGTCGCTCCGCCTGCTCGCAGACGAACAGCGCATCGCCGCCGAGCAGCAGGCGCAGCGGCACGTCGTCGCGGCGCGACAGGTCGACGATCAGCGCCGCGATGCGTGCGGGGTCGCCGATTTCATGGCCGCCATACGCGCCGAGCAGGTCGAGAATCTTGCCGACCGACGGCTGATAGTCGGGCAGCAGATCGTCGAGGCCGCGCTTCGCCCGTGCGGCCCATTCGGTACGCATCCCGCCCGGTTCGAGCGTGCACACCCGCACGCCGAACGGCGCGACTTCCTTCGCGAGCACGTCGCTGAACCCGCCGACCGCCCACTTGGCGGCCTGATACGCGGACAATCCGGGCGTCGACGTGCGCCCGCCGACCGACGACACCTGGAAGATGTGCCCCGCACGCTGCGCGCGCATCATCGGCAGCACCGCGCGCGTGAGGTTGATCACGCCGAACAGGTTCGTTTCGATCTGGTCGCGGAAAGCGTTGGCGCTCATCTGCTCGAACGGCGCGGTGTGGCCGTAGCCCGCGTTGTTCACCAGCACGTCGATGCGGCCGAACGCCGCGCGTGCCGCCGCGACGGCCCGCGCGGCCGCCGCTTCGTCGGTGACGTCGAGTTCGACCGGCAGCAGCCGGTCGCCATACCGTTCGGCCAGATCGGCCAGTCGCGCCGGATCGCGCGCGCCGGCCACCAGCCGGTCGCCCGCCGCCAGCACCGCTTCCGAGATCGCTCGCCCGAGGCCGCGTGCGGCCCCCGTTACCAACCAGACTTTCGACATTTTTTGCTCCTTGAGCGTGATGAAACGATGAAAATGAATGATTACTCACTCATTAATGTGGGCGATGTGTCGATCATCCATGACTTGCATCGCCCGGCTTGAAACGCGCTACCCGTCGTCGCGCCATGCGCCGCCACGACGACGAACCTCGACTCACACCGCGTGCAACACGGCCCACAATGCGCGAAACCCGGCTTCCCGGTACGCATCGGCCCGCGCCGGATCGCGCGCGATCGACTCCATCGCGGTTTCCGCGATCGACGTAAACAACGCCGCGCAGAACGCATGCGCTTCGTCGCGGTGCAGCGCGCCCGACGCGGCGACCTGCTCGCGCAGCAGTGCACCGATCCCGCCGAAGCCTTCCGAGCCGGCCGCCCGATGCGCGTCGTCGATGCGGCCGCTCACGCCCAACTGCCGCAGCGCGCGCCGGCCGTCCGGATTCGCGACACCCCACGACACATAGCCGTTCCACGCATGCCGCACGGCCTGCTCGGCCGGCGCGTGTTCCGGAAAACCGGTCATCATCGCGTCGCGCAGGTCGGCCTTCAGGCTCAGGTACAGCGCGTTCAGTAACGCATCCTTGGTCTCGAAATAGGTGAACACCGTGCCTTCCGCGACGCCGGCGAGCTTCGCGATGCGCGCGGTCGTCGCGCTCGCGCCGTCCTCGGCGAGCGCGCGCGCGGCCGCGGCGAGGATGGCTTCGTGCTTGTCGGGACTGCGCGGTCGGGCCACGTTCGATTCCTTTAATGAGTGAGCGCTCAATCATAATCAAGCGGCCGACAGGAATGCAAGCCTTGTTACATCTGGGGGGAACGCATACGCAATCCATCAAAACGGTGCACTATTAGCGTTTTGCCGTACCGGCGCCGGCCATCCGGCGCCCGATGCCCTCGACGTTCGTTTCACGTTCACCGTTTCAAACCGCGAACCTCCCATGACGAATCAGCCTTCCCAGACCGCGGCCGACCGGCCCGTCGACATGATCATCTTCGGCGGCGGCGGCGACCTGGCCGCCCGCAAGCTGTTGCCCGCGCTGTACATGGCGCACCTGCACTGCAATCTTCCGCCCGAGACGCGCATCATCGCCGTCGGTCGACGCGACTGGGGCATCGACGGTTATCGCAAGTTCATGGACGAGCAGTCGCGCCCGTTCATCGACGAGAAGGCGTTCGACGCCGACGCGTGGAGCCGCTTCCTCGACCTGTTCAAGTACGTGCTGATCGACGTGAACGCGCCGGACGACTACCAGCGGCTCGCCGAAGCGGCGCGGAGCGAGGCGGTCCGCGTGTTCTACCTGTCGACGTCGCCGGAGCTGTTCACGACGATCTGCGACAACCTGTCGGCCGCGCACCTCGTCGACGCGCACTCGCGCGTCGTCCTCGAAAAGCCGCTGGGCCACGATCTCGCGTCCGCGAAGGCGATCAACGACGCGGTCGGCAAGCACTTCGAGGAATCGCAGATCTATCGGATCGACCACTATCTCGGCAAGGAAACCGTGCAGAACCTGATGGTGCTGCGCTTCGGCAACCCGATCTTCGGGCCGCTGTGGCAGGCGCCGAACATCCGCAGCGTGCAGATCACGGTGGCGGAGACGGTCGGCGTCGGCAGCCGCGCGGGCTTCTACGACCATACCGGCGCGCTGCGCGACATGGTGCAGAACCACCTGCTGCAACTGCTGTGCATCGTCGCGATGGAGCCGCCCGTGTCGCTCGACCCGGATGCGGTGCGCGACGAGAAGCTGAAGGTGCTGCGCTCGCTGCGGCCGATGTCGCTGTCGGACGTCGCGCGCGACACGGTGCGCGGCCAGTACACGGCCGGCGCGGTCGACGGCCAGCCGGTCAAGGGCTATCTCGAGGAGGACAACGTGCCGGCGGACAGCCGCGCGGAAACCTTCGTCGCGCTGCGCGCGCACATCAACAACTGGCGCTGGGCGAACGTGCCGTTCTTCCTGCGCACCGGCAAGCGGCTGCAGCGCCGCCAGTCGGAAATCGTGATCGAGTTCGCGGACATGCCGTTCTCGATCATCCCGACCGGTCCGCGCAATTACGGCAACCGCCTCGTGATCCGGCTCCAGCCGGAAGAGTCGATCCAGTTGCAGATGCTCGCGAAGGAGCCGGGCAGCGGGATGAACATGGTGCCGGTGAGCCTGAACCTCGACCTGCAGCAGGCGATTCCGGAACGGCGCGCGGAAGCGTACGAGCGGCTGCTGATCGACGTGATCCGCGGCCGCCTCACGCACTTCATGCGCCGCGACGAACTCGAAGCCGCGTGGTCGTGGGTCGAGCCGATCCTCGACGGCTGGAAGCAGCTCGGCGACCGGCCGCGCCTGTACACGGCCGGCACGTTCGGGCCCGCGGCTTCGTCGGCGCTGCTCGCGCGCGACGGGATGTCGTGGGCCGAAGAGGCGTAATCGCACGCGACGGCGTGCCGCCGCGCGGCACGCCCGTTCCCGACGGGCAGCCCCACCTGCCCTGTATCGCTACTGCGGCACCATCCACGCGGCCTTGCGCCGCGCCGGCGCATCGCCGCCGCTGCCGCCGCCCAGCACCTCGATCAGGTAGTCGACGAACGACGCGATCCGCGACGAAATCGCGGTATTGCGGTAGTACACCGCGTGAATCGGCTGCTGGACGTCGAGCGTCTGGCGCGCGAGTACCTGCGCGAGCCGCCCCGCCTCGCGATCCCGCGCGGTCACGAAATCGGACAGGCAGACGACGCCCGTGCCCTCCAGCGCAAGCTGCCGCAGCGTTTCGCCGCTCGACGAATACACGTCCGGCTCGATGCGGCACGCTTCGCCGTCCGCGCCGAGGATCGGCCATACGTTCAACGATTCGGGCTGCGTGAAGCCGAGCAGCGTGTGCTTCGCGAGATCCTCGACCTTGCGCGGCTGGCCATGCGCTTCGAGGTACGCGGGGCTCGCGAGCATGCGTACCCGGCTGTTGCCGATCCGCCGGCTGTGCAGCGTCGAATCCTTCAACCGGCCGATCCGGATCGCGACGTCGGTGCGCCGCTCCAGCAGGTCGGTGATGCCCTCGTTGCTGTTCAGTTCCAGTTCGACCTTCGGGAAGCGTTCGCGGTAGCCGCGCACGAGCGGCACGATCACGTGCAGCATGAACGGCGTCGCGGCGTCGACGCGCAGGCGTCCGGACGGCATCTCGCGCCGCGCGAGCATCTGCTCTTCCGCACTCTCGACCGATTCGATGATCGCGCGCGCGTCCTGCAGGAATGCGCGCCCCTCTTCGGTCAGTTCGAGCCGGCGCGTGGTCCGGCGCAGCAGCGTGGTCTTCAGCTTTTCCTCGAGCCGCGCGAGCGTGCGGCTCGTCGCCGACACGGTGAGGTCGAGTTGCTGGGCGGCCGCCGTGATCGAACCGGTGTCGACCACGGCGGTAAAGGCCTGGAGTTCGTCGAGGGTGGTTTTCATTGTTGACTTGAAATCAAAACAATTTGGTTTATAGACCAGTTTTTCAGCAAAAGTAAAGCCGGCACACTGCGATCCATTCCTACTGAAACCCGGATCCCGTCATGCCACTCGCGTTGCTCGCGCTGACCATCAGCGCCTTTGCCATCGGCACCACCGAATTCGTGATCGTCGGGCTGATCCCGACGATCGGCGCCGATCTCGGCGTCAGCCTGCCGTCCGCCGGCCTGCTCGTCAGCCTGTATGCGCTGAGCGTCGCGATCGGCGCGCCGCTCCTCACCGCGCTCACCGGCCGCGTGCCGCGCAAGGCGCTGCTCGCCGGGCTGATGGCGCTCTTCACCGTCGGCAACCTCGTCGCGTGGCAGGCGCCCGGCTACGAATCGCTGATCGTCGCGCGCATCCTCACCGGCCTCGCGCACGGCGTGTTCTTCTCGGTCGGCTCGATCATCGCGACCACGCTCGTGCCGAAGGACAAGGCCGCCAGCGCGATCGCGACGATGTTCAGCGGGATGACCGTCGCGTTCGTCGCCGGCATTCCGCTCGGCACCTTCATCGGCCAGCACTTCGGCTGGCGCGCGACGTTCCTGATCGTCGCGCTGTTCGGGCTGGTCGCGTTCCTCGGTGCGGTCGCCTTCGTGCCGCGCGGGTTGCCGCAGACGCCGCCGGCGCCGCTCGCCCGTCAGCTGCGCGTGCTGGCCCAGCCGCGCCTGCTGCTCGTCTATGCGATGACGGCCGTCGGTTACGGCGGCTCGCTGATCGCGTTCACCTATATGGCGCCGCTGCTCGAACAAATCGCCGGCTTCACGCCGTCGCAGGTCAGCCTCGTGCTCGTCGGCTACGGCGTCTCGGTCGCGGTCGGCAACGTGTGGGGCGGCAAGCTCGCGGACGCCGTCGGCCCCGTGAAGGCGCTCAAGCGGATCTTCCTGCTGCTCGCGATCGTGCTGCTCGCGCTGACCTTCACGATCCACGTGAAATGGCTCGCGGTGCTGACGATGCTCGCGTGGGGCGCCGTGGCGTTCGGCAACGTGCCGGGGCTGCAGGTGTACGTCGTCAAGCAGGCGCGCCACTTCGCGCCGGACGCCACCGACGTCGCATCGGGCTTCAACATCGCCGCCTTCAACCTCGGCGTGGCCGGCGGCTCGTCGCTCGGCGGCCTGATCGTCGCGAACGTCGGCCTCGGCCACACGCCGTGGATCGCCGCCGTCGTCACGCTCGGCGCCTTTGCGCTCACCGCGCTGAGCGGCCGTCTCGACCGCCGCCACGGGCTGCCGGAACGCACGGCCGAACCCGTCGAACTCGCCCATTGAACGTCACTTTTTTGCAGGAGCTACCCAGCATGAACGCATCGACCCAACGTCCGCCGTTCGCCGGCAAGACCTTCGAAGTCCGTTACGACGGCCTCACCGCGCTCAACGCGTACGACGAGGACGGCCGCCACATGCGCTACGCGATCACCGAAGGCCCGTACGCGGGCGCGAAGGGCGAAGTCGAATACACGTGGCAACGCATCGCCGGCGAGACCTACGCGATCTCGTGGCAGGAAGCCGATCGCGCGACCGTCGTGCATATCGACGACTTCGCCGCCGGCACGTCGCGCTCGTTCTTCACCGCGGCGTCGCTCGACTTCTACCGCCTCGACGGCAGCCTGCGCGCGGTCTGAACGGAGCAACCCGATCATGTCCACCTCCCTCGACAAGCTCGCCGCCGGCGGCTTCAGCATCGGCATCGAACTGCCGCTCGACAACGACTGGACCCCGTCCGGCAACGCCAAACGCCGGCATGACGGCCGCCACGCCGGCGTGCCCGACCTCGGCATCCACGCGGAGCTCGCGCAACTGGCCGACACGCTCGGCTTCCGCGCGCTCTGGGTGCGCGACGTGCCGGTGTACGACCCGTCGTTCGGCGACGCCGCACAGGTGTTCGAAACGTTCTCGTATCTCGGCTACCTCGCCGGCATCACGCACGACATCCTGCTCGGCACCGCGGCCGTCGTGCTGCCGCTGCGCGAACCGCTGCTGACGCTGAAATCGGCCGCGACGATCCAGGAGCTGAGCGGCGGGCGCCTGCTGCTCGGCGTCGCGAGCGGCGACCGGCCGGTCGAATATCCGCTGTTCGGCCGCGACTTCGCGTCGCGCGGCGCGAACTTCCGCGACCAGATCGCGCTGCTGCGCGACGGCGCGCGCGGGCATCTGCCGCCCGGCCTGGAAATGCTGCCCGCGGCCCGTTCGCCGGTGCCGCTGCTCGTCGCGGGCCTCGCCCAGCAGACGCCCGCGTGGATCGGCGAGCACATGGACGGCTGCCTCGCGTATCCGGGCACGCCGGCCGACCACCTGCAACGCGCCGCGAACTGGCGTGCGGTGGCGGGCGACAAGCCGTACGTGAGCTTCATCCATCTCGACCTCGCGGAAGATCCGCACGAACCGCTGCAGCGGCACCGCTTCGGCGCGCGCGCGGGGCGCATCGCGCTGACGGAGGAACTCGCGGCGATGCGCGATGCGGGCGTGCAGCACATCGGCCTGCATTTTCGCCGCAACCAGCGGCCGCTCGACGAGACGATGGCCGAGATCGCATCGGACGTGCTGCCTGCGTTCCATCCGAAAACGAATCCACGGACGCTCGCCGCATAAGACCGGCGAGCACCTTCAGATAGGCGAATGGCCGATCAATATTTGATTTCAAATCAAATATTTTTGACCTCTAAAGGCGTTTATTTCATCAGTCTCAAGCGCCAGAATGACTTCCATACCGCAATCGTTCCAACTCTTTCAGGAGCACATGATGAGCAAGATTCCCGCATTCGGCCTCGGTACCTTCCGCCTGCAAGGCCAGGTCGTCATCGACTCGGTCCGCAACGGCCTCGACGTCGGCTACCGCGCGATCGACACCGCGCAGATCTACGGCAACGAAGCCGAAGTCGGCGAAGCAATCGCCGCATCGGGCGTACACCGCGAAGACCTGTTCCTCACGACGAAGATCTGGGTCGACAACTACGCGCCGGAGAAACTGGCGGCCAGCCTCGAGGACAGCCTGCGCAAGCTGCGCACCGACGTCGTCGACCTGACGCTGATCCACTGGCCGGCCCCGGGCAACGGCGTGTCGATCGACGCGTTCATGACCGCGCTGGCGGACGCGAAGGCGAAGGGTCTCACGCGCCAGATCGGCATCTCGAACTTCAACATCGCACTGACGAAGGAAGCGATCGCGGCCGTCGGCAAGGATGCGATCGCGACGAACCAGATCGAACTGAGCCCGTACCTGCAGAACCGCAAGCTGGTCGAGTTCCTGAACGCCGAAGGCATTCACGTGACGTCGTACATGACGCTCGCGTACGGCAAGGTGCTCGGCGACCCGGTGATCGGCGCGATCGCGCAGCGTCACGACGCAACGCCGGCGCAAGTCGCGCTCGCGTGGGCGCTGCAACTCGGCTACTCGGTGATTCCGTCGTCGACCAAGCGCGAGAACCTCGCCAGCAACCTGCTCGCGCAGACGCTGCGCCTGACCGACGAAGACATGGCGCAGATCGCCGCGCTCGAACGCAACGGCCGCGAAGTCGACCCGGCCGGCCTCGCGCCGAAGTGGGACTGAGCGCGCCGCGCCTTCATCCGATATGACCCGTCCGCGGCCCGCAGGCCGCGGCACCGACAGGACACCATCATGACCCAGGACCCGCTGTTCCAACCGCTGCAATTCGGCGCGCTGACGCTGCCGAACCGCATCGTGATGCCGCCGATGACGCGCTCGCGCGCCAGCCAGCCCGGCGACGAAGCCAACGAACTGATGGCCGCGTACTACGCGCAGCGCGCGAGTGCGGGCCTGATCGTCAGCGAAGGCACCTACATCGCGCCGCTCGGCAAGGGCTACGCGTGGACGCCCGGCATTCACACGCCGTCGCAGGTCGCCGGCTGGCGCAAGGTGACGGACGCCGTGCATGCCGCGCACGGCCGCATCTTCGCGCAGCTGTGGCACGTCGGCCGGCTCAGTCACACGAGCCTGCTCGGCGGCCAGCAACCGGTATCGTCGTCGTCGCTCCAGGCGAAGGGCGTGAACGTGTTCGTCGCCGGTGAAGACGGCAGCACGCCGGGCTTCGTGCAGGCGTCCGAGCCGCGCGCACTGTCGATCGACGAGATCCGCGAGATCGTCGGCCAGTACCGCGCCGCCGCCCGCCATGCGATCGAAGCGGGCTTCGACGGCGTCGAGCTGCACGGCGCGAACGGCTACCTCGTGAACCAGTTCATCGACTCGAACGCGAACACGCGTACCGATGCGTACGGCGGCTCGCTGGAAAACCGGCTGCGGTTCCTGCGCGAAGTCACGCAGGCGCTGATCGACGGCACCGGCGACGCGTCGCGCGTCGGCATCCGCCTCGCGCCGCTGACCACGCTGAACGGCTGCGTCGACGACGATCCGGAAACCACCTATCTCGCCGCCGCGAAGCTGCTCGGCGAACTCGGCGTCGGCTACCTGCACATCGCGGAAGCCGACTGGGACGACGCGCCGCTGATGCCGGTCGCGTTCAAGCAGCAACTGCGCGCGGCGTACCCGGGCGTGCTGATCTATGCCGGCGCATACACCGCCGAGCGCGCCCGCGAAGCGATCGCCGCCGGCTGGGCCGACCTCGTCGCCTTCGGCCGCCCGTTCGTCGCGAACCCCGACCTGCCCGAGCGGCTGCGCACCGGCGCCGCGCTCGCGCCGCACGATCGCAACACGCTGTTCGGCGGGGGCGCCCGAGGCCTGACCGACTATCCGACGCTCGCGCAAGCCGCGGCGTAACACGCTACAGGAATCTGAAATGAAAACAACGCTCGCCCGGCTCGCGCTCGCCGCGATCCTGCCGTTCGCGGCCGCGCAAGCGGCCCACGCCGCCCCGTCCGCTCCGGCGGCCGACTGGTATCCGTCCGTCTATGGCGCGAACGACGAAATCGGCGCGGCCAACCTGCTGACGCCCGACGTCGTCAAGCAGGCGGTCGGCCTCGTGAAGGTCGGCAAGGCCTATCCGTTGGCCGTGCCGGTGGACAAGAACCTGCCGGCGTTCCGTCACCGCAGCTTCCGGCTGTACAACGTGCAGGTCGGCCAGCAGGCCGGCAAGAGCCTCGGTCCGAACAAGTTCACGTTCAACGACGAACTCGTCAACGCATGGACCGGCGTCGGCACGCAGCTCAACGGCATCGGCCACATCGGCATCGACAACGTGTACTACAACGGCAACCGCGCGGCCGATTTCGTGACCGTCGACGGCGTGAAGAAGCTCGGCGTCGAGAAGGTGCCGCCGATCGTCACGCGCGGCGTCGTGCTCGACATGACCGCCTACTACGGCAAGCCGATCGTGCCGGGCGGCACCGAATTCACGGTCGCCGACATCCAGGCCGTGCTGAAGAAGCAGGGGCTGACGCTGCGCAAGGGCGACGTCGTGCTGTTCAACACCGGCTGGCTGGAGCTGGTCGGCAAGGACGACAAGCAGTTCCTCGAGGTCGAGCCCGGCATCGGCATGGAAGCCGCGAAATGGCTGGCCGACCAGGGGATCGTCGCGTTCGGCGGCGACACGTGGGCGTCGGAGGTCTATCCGAATCCGCACACGCGGGACGAATTCCCGATCAACCAGTACATGCTCGCGAAGCGCGGCATCTACAACCTGGAACTGATCGACAGCCGCGCGCTGGTGCGCGACAAGGCGTGGGAATTCCTGTTCGTGCTCGGCCAGCCGCTGTACGTCGGCTCCACGCAGGTCAACATCAATCCGGTCGCGATCCGCTGATCGCGTGCGCCCTGCGGCAATCGCGGCGACTATCGCCGCGATTGTCATTTCCGTATTGCAGCCTGTGCGATGGGCGTCTAACGTTGACGGGATCGACGCCGTACGACCGTCACCCGACTTGAAAGGACGCCCCCTCATGCCAAGCCGCTCCCTGACACGCGACATGCTGCTGGCCCTTGTGGCCAGTCTTTCCCTGTCGGCTTTCACCGCGCCCGCACACGCCGACGAGGCCGCCGGCCTCGCGCCGCCGGCACCGGCCACGCCGGTGCTGACGACCACCGCGACCGGCGTGCAGATCTATGCGTGCGAATACGATGCCGACCACCGGCTCGCGTGGGCCTTCAAGCGCCCGGAGGCGATGCTGTTCGATGAAAGCGGCGCGCTCGTCGTGCGGCACGGCGCGGGGCCGTCGTGGGAAGCGCTCGACGGCAGCCGCATTACCGGCAAGAAGCTCGCGGAAATGCCGAGCGCAAGCGCGGCCAGCGTTCCGCAACTGCTGCTCGCGGCGGTGCCGGCCGCAACCGGCACGCTCGCCGGCGTGCGCTTCGTGCAGCGGCTCGACACGGCGGGCGGCACGCCGCCGGCCGCGACGTGCACGACCGAGCATGCGGTCGGCCGCTTCCCGTACTTCGCGCGCTACGTGTTCCTGAAGTGACGCGCACGGCGTCGCAAGCGACGGGCATCATCCCGTCGCCTTTCGCCATGTCCCAATTCAATCAGCGATCCTATATTCGATGCGGGGAAGCGTGAAATCGCCGACACCCTCGTTCCATCTGGTCAGCGTGTCCGCATCGACAATTCGACGTCGCCGCCGAACGGCACCGACAGATAGCCGTTTTCCGGTGCGCGCACGTAAGCAAGGTAGTCGGGGCTGTATTCCGCGTTGTCGGCCACGACGAACGCTCCCGCCCTGAGCCGCGGCTCGACCAGCGCGAGAATCTCCGGATACAGCGCCTTCGCTCCGTCGAGCAGCAGCAGATCGACCGCATCCGGCAGATCGTAAGCCAGCGTACGCAGCGCATCGCCTTCGCGAATCTCCACGAGATCAGCCAATCCTGCCGCCGTCAGGTTCGCCTGTGCGCGCACGACCTTCGACGGTTCAAACTCGCTCGTAATCAGCCGCCCGCCGCCGTTGTCGCGCAGCGCGGCCGCGAGATGCAGCGTCGAAATGCCGAACGACGTACCGAATTCGACGATTGCCGTCGCGCCGCCGCTGCGCGCGAGCATGTACAGCAGCATGCCCGTCTCGCGCGACACGGGAAGCGGGTAGTCCTTCAGGCGCGCATACAGATCGGCGTAGTCCGTCTTGCTGCGCATCAGCCGCGCTTGCTCGTCGCGCGACACGTTGGCGAAGGCCGGGCTCGTCGCGGGCGACGACGCGTCGGCTTCGTCGAACAGGCGCGCCAGCAGCGAAGCCAGCGGGTCGAGCATCAGGGTGGTCATGCGATATCTCCGGTAGCGGTTGAGTGCGTCGTTGCACCCGACTAGAATATGACGAACTATTCAGGTTTTACTATTCGCATTGGCAAACCGCTCATGACCGACCGCCGAAACGCCCCGATCGCCACGCGCAAGCAGCCTCGGCAGGCGCGCTCGACCCGTCTCGTCGAGGACGTCCTGCAGGCGGCTATTCAGGTTTTGGCGAGTGAAGGTGCGCAGCGCTTCACGATGGCGCGCGTGGCCGAGCGGGCCGGCGTGAGCGTCGGCTCGCTGTACCAGTACTTCCCGAACAAGGCGTCCGTGCTGTTCCGGCTCCAGCACGACGAGTGGCGGCAGACGTACGACATGCTGTGCGGGATACTGCAAGACACGCGAAAGACGCCCCCGGAGCGGCTGCGCACCGCCGTCCACGCGTTCATCCGTTCGGAATGCGACGAGGCGCCGATGCGCATCGCCCTCGACGATGCCGCCCCGCTCTATCGCGACGCTCCCGAGGCGCGGGAAGTGAAGGTCGAGGGCAACCGCGCGTTCAGCGCGTTCATGCGCGAAGCGCTGCCCGACGTGCCTGACGCGACGCATGCGCTCGCGTGCGAGCTGATCCTGACGACGCTCACCACGGGCGGCAAGGCGTTCTCCGAAACGGCGCGCACGCCGGCGGAAATCGATGCCTATTCGGCCGCGATGGCCGACATGTTCTGTGCGTATCTCGCGCATCTCGCGCACGCTTGAGGCCCGTGCCGACACGGAAACCGCGCACGCGCGCCGGCTGCATCGTCCGGATGCAGGTTGCGCACGGCGATGAACCCCGTCACCCGCCCCGGTTCGCACCGGCTTCCCGGTTCATCCTGAAAGCAGTTCGTAAAATCCAATGCCTCGCCCGCAGGCGCCCCACCCGTCGACCCTGCATTCAAATAGTCGCCTTAACGGATTCGAACTAGGCGTATACACGCGGGTCGACACGACGGAGCCCCGTTGCACGCCGATATAAGCGCTGCGACATGCGCTGCATGCTCTTCGCCCGATGGGACGTGATGGGCGGCTCGCCTAACCTTCGCTACGGCAAAGCACACGTGACGGGGTCGCCCACACCACGCGTCGTCCGACGCGACACCCTCGCGATCGTCTCGATTCGCACGTAACGACACGCATCACGCGTCATGCGTCCCCACGACGTTGCCGAACAATCCCAACTAGATACGAGACACCCTGACGACGGTTCGCTACGGGCCGTTTCAGCATGCTGATAAAGGAGCAAGCTCATGAGTGATACCCCGGTGCAGCCGACGGTCGGCGTCGGCGCGGAAGAAACTGACTTTGGCACCAAGGGAGTCATCGACCGCTACTTCGGCATTGCGTCGCGCGGCAGCACGCAGCGCCGCGAGATCATTGCCGGCGTGACCACCTTCCTCGCGATGGTCTATTCCGTGTTCGTCGTGCCCGGCATGTTCGGCAAGGCCGGCTTCGACACGAGCGCCGTGTTCGTCGCGGTGTGTCTCACCACCGCATTCGGCTCGCTGCTGATGGGCCTGTGGGCGAAGCTGCCGATCGCGATCGGCTGCGCGATCTCGCTGACCGCGTTCACCGCGTTCGGCCTCGTGCTCGGCAAGGGGCTGCCTCCGACGGTCGCGCTCGGCGCCGTGTTCCTGATGGGCCTCGTGTTCACCGGCATCTCGATCACCGGCGTGCGTTCGTGGATCCTGCGCAATCTGCCCGCGGGCGTCGCGCACGGCACCGGGATCGGCATCGGCCTGTTCCTGCTGCTGATCGCGTCGAACGACGTCGGCCTCGTGATCAAGAACCCGGGCGCCGGCCTGCCGGTCTCGCTCGGCCAGATCACCGCGTTCCCGGTCATCATGTCGGTCATCGGCCTCGCCGCGATCTTCGGCCTCGAAAAACGTCGCGTGCCGGGCGGCATCCTGCTCGTCGTGATCGCGATCTCGGTGTTCGGCCTGATCTTCGATCCGGGCGTGAAATACCGCGGCATCTTCGCGCTGCCGTCGCTGAGCGCGCCGGGCCACGCATCGCTGATCGGCGCGATGGACATCAAGGGCGCGCTGTCGATGGCCGTGCTGCCGAGCGTGCTCGCGCTGGTGATGACCGCCGTGTTCGACGCGACCGGCACGATCCGCGCGGTCGCGGGCCAAGCCGGCCAGCTCGACGAGAACGGCCGCATCATCAACGGCGGCCGTGCGCTGACCGCCGATTCAATCAGCTCGATCTTCTCCGGTTTCCTCGGCGGCGCGCCGGCGGCGGCCTACATCGAGTCGAGCGTCGGCGTGGCCGCCGGCGCGAAGACGGGCCTCGCGGCGGCCGTGGTCGGCCTGCTGTTCCTCGTCGTGATGTTCTTCTCGCCGCTCGCGGGCCTCGTGCCGTCGTACGCCACCGCACCGGCGCTGATGTACGTCGGCCTGCTGATGCTCGGCAGCGTGAGCAAGCTGCACATGGACGACATGGTCGACGCGATGTCGGGCCTCGTGTGCGCGGTGTTCATCGTGCTGACCGCGAACATCGTGACGGGCATCATGCTCGGCTTCTCGACGCTCGTGATCGGCCGCCTCGCCAGCGGCGAATTCCGCAAGCTCAACGTCGGCACCGTGCTCATCGCGGCCGTGCTCGTCACGTTCTATCTCGGCGGCTGGGCCATCTGAGCCCGGGACATGCGCGACGTCGCCTGCAGAAGGGCGGCGCGCATCGGGACGACATCGTCTCCTCCACCATCGTCGTTGATGGTCTCCAGGCCTGGGAACGCGAGTTTCCAGGCTTTTTTTGTCCGTGCGGCGCAGCGTGACGCGCTCCGTGAAAACGGCGCGACGCCCGTTCGCGCCCGGTGCTACGATCGCGTTTTGCCTTCAGGAGTCGCGATGAACACCCTCGGCATCGTCTCCGAATCGAGCACCCGGGCCTCGGCGCGCAAGCCGCCGTTCATTCCGTCGTTCGGCTTCCACGAAGTGCACGAATCGCAGCCGATCGGCGCGCCGCCCGCGCGCATCATCGACGTCGTCGCGTCGCTCGACATGCGCGCCGATCCCGTCATCGACACGCTGCTGACGGTGCGCGAATTCCCGGCGGCCATCGCCGGCGCGCTGCGCAACGTACCGGCCGGCCCCGGCCGCGCGCGCTTCGGCTTCGACGCCTTCACGCCGCTTCATCGCGACGACACGTCGCTGTCGCTCGGCTTGATCGGGCGCTTCTGGCGCCCGGCGCCCGACGTGCGCACCATCGCCGATGCCGACGCCTTCGTCCGGCACGACGACCCGCGCGACGCCAAGCTGGTACTCCGGTTCGAGGTGGTCGGGCTCGCCTCGGGCGCGCACATCCTGCGCACCGAAACCTTCGTCCATTGCCCGAGCGCACGCACGCGCTGCCTGTTCGCGCCGTACTGGCTCGCGATCCGGCTGGGAAGCGGCTGGATCCGGCGTCGTACGCTGGCGGCGGTCGAGCTCGCGCTGGCCTGATTCGCCGCGTCAGAACGGCTTGATCACGGCCAGCCCGACGACGAGCGCCATCGCGACGAGCGCCACGCCCGCCGTCTGCCCGAGCCACGGCGCCGGCACGACGACGAGATCGTCGCGCGCCATGCGCCGCAGCGTGCCGGCCAGGATTCCGTGCAGCACCGACAGCGCGACGACGACCGCGAGCTTCACCGACAGCCACGCGGTGCCGAACCAGTGACCGCTCAGCGCGAGCGCGATGCCGGCGATCCACACGATCGCGAGCGCGGGCGCCGTCACCGTGCGATCCCAGCGCCGCACCGCGCGATGCACGGCGAGGTTCGCGATCCGGACCGCGACCGACGACAACAGCAGCCCGCCGACGAACGTGACGACGGCGGCCAGATGCACGGCCTTCAGCACCAGGTAGATCATCGCGCGTGCCGCCTGCGCGCGATCCAGCCGGCGCTCGCCAGCCCCGCAAACGGCACGACGGCCGACAGCACGAGCCGCGCGACCTCGCCCTTGCGCCACAGCCCGCTCGACGCGGTGCCGACCACCGCCCACACGTACACCGCGAACGCGATGCCGTGAACCGGGCCCATGATCGATACCGCGACCGGATAACCGGCCAGATGCTTGAGCGGCACGGCCACGCACACCAGCGCGACGAGGGTGGTCGCCTCCAGCAGCGACAGGTATTGCAGGTTCCGCAACGCGTTGCGATCGTCTTGTGTCATCGGCAGGGCTCCAGGTGGTCCGCGGCGATTGTCGCGTGTAGTGCGGGTTCGAGCCATTGGCTAGAATGACATCTTTCAACGGATTCTGGCCACGGCCACGAATGCCATGCACACGGTCGCCGTGCTTGCTTTGCCCGATGTCGTCCCGTTCGATCTGGGTGTCGCGTGCGACACGTTCGCGCGCGTGCGGGCGCCCAACGTCGCGCAGGCGTACCGTGTCCGCGTGTGCAGCGACCAGCCGCGCGTCGGCGGCGACCTGTTCGAGCTGCGCCCGCCGTTTCGCCTCGATGCGCTGGCCGACGCCGACACGATCATGGTTCCCGGCACCTCCGTGCCGCTCGCGCCGACGTCGCGCCGCGTGCTCGACGCGCTGCGCGCAGCGGCCGCGCGCGGCTGCCGGATCGCGTCGATCTGCAGCGGCGCGTTCGTGCTCGCGGAAGCCGGGCTGCTCGACGGCCTGCGCGCGACGACGCACTGGCTCGCGGCCGCCGAACTCGCGCGCCGCTATCCGAACGTCGACGTCGATCCGAACGTGCTGTTCGTCGACAACGGGCGGATCCTGACGTCGGCCGGCGCGGCGGCCGGCCTCGATCTGTGCCTGCACATGATCCAGGCCGACTATGGCGCGGCGGTCGCCGTCGATGCCGCCCGCAGCGCGGTGGCGCCGCGCGTGCGCGAAGGCGGGCAGGCGCAGTTCATCGCGCCCGAATGGCCGGCCGGCGGCGACGGGCTGCACGACCTGCTGGACTGGCTGCACGCGAACCTGCGCCAGCCGCTGACGCTCGACGCGATCGCGCGCAAGGCGTCGACGAGCGTGCGCACGCTGACGCGGCGCTTCCAGGAGCAGACCGGCACGTCGCCCGGCCAATGGCTGCAGACCGCGCGCGTGCGGCATGCGCAGCAGTTGCTGGAGGTGACCGAGCTGTCGATCGAACATGTGGCGACGGAAGCCGGGTTCGGTTCGGTCACCGCGTTTCGCGAGCGCTTCGCGCGCATCGTCGGCACGTCGCCACAGCGCTATCGGCAGGCGTTCCGCGCGCGCGCCGATGCGTGACGTCGTCCGGATCGCCGCCTGAAGCATGAACCCGCCGCCCCCTTTCGCGCCAACCGGACCCGACCGATGACCCGCATCCGCAATCCCCTGAACATCGCGCAGCTCCAGGCGTTCGTCTCCGCCGCGCACCTGAAGAGCCTGCGCGCCGCCGCGCGCGAGCTCGGCGTCACGCAGCCGGCGATCACGCATACGATCCGCGAACTCGAAACGGCGCTCAACGCGGAGCTGCTCGCGCGCAGCGTGCGCGGCGTCGAGCTGACCGCCTGCGGCGAGGCGCTGCTGCCGCGCGCCGAGCAGTTGCTCGGCGACGTCCGCCGCACGGTCGAGGCTGTCGAGCAGGTGAAAGGCGAGATGTCGGGCCGCGTCGCGGTCGGCACGATGCCGTCGATCGCGCTGACCGCGCTGCCGCACGCGGTGACGGCGTTCCGCCAGTCGATGCCGAACGTCAGCCTGCATCTGGAGGAAGTGACGGTGCCCGACGCGCTCGCGCAGTTGCGCAACGGCACGCTCGACATCGCTGCGATGCACCATGTGCCCGCGCTCGACCGCGATTTCACGCAATTGCCGCTGCTGTCGACCGAATTCACGATCGTGATGCGCGACGGCCACCCGCTCGCGCACGCGCGCCGGTTAGAGGAACTGCTCGACGCCGAATGGATCGTCACCGTCGGCGCCGAGCAGTTTCCGCACAGCGTGATGGTCGGGATGTTCGAGGCGCACGGGCTGCCGCTGCCGAAACGTCTGCTGCGCTCGCCGATGTCGTTCGCGGTGACGCTCGGGCTCGTCGCGCGCTCGGACGTGATCGGCTGCTTCACGCGCCCGCTCGCCGCGATGGTCGCGCCGCTCGGCATCCGCACGGCCGAACTGGACGAAAGCATGCCGCGCTTCGACCTGTCGATCATCGCGCGGCGCGACCTGCTGCCCACGCCCGCCGTGTCGCACTTCGTCACCTGCCTGCAGCGCGCGGTCAACGAAACGCTCGGCTGAATCGTTCCTGTGGATGAAACGGCGGCGCACCCGGCGCGCCGCCGCCGGGCCCGATATCGGGGCTTGTCCTAGGCGCCCCGCCGGTATTTTGTCTTGATAATCTTGCGCACGTCGCGCGCCCCCATCGGGCGGGCGAAACGGACTGTCCGACGCGAAGCCGCGGCGGGCCGAAGGCTTACGGCGCGGCACAACCGCGCACCCATCGAACAAAACGAGGAGTCACCGAGTGAAAAAGATTCTTGCGGCTGTGACCGTCGCCCTGCTCGCCGTATCGGCCGGCAGCGCGTACGCGAAGGACTGGTCGACCGTGCGGTTCGGCGTCGACGCAAGCTACCCGCCTTTCGAATCGAAAGGCGCCGACGGCAAGGTGGTCGGCTTCGACGTCGATCTCGGCAATGAAATCTGCCGCCGCATGAACGCGAAGTGCGTGTGGATCGAAAACGACTTCGACGGGATGATCCCGGCGCTGAAGGCCCGCAAGTTCGACGGCGTGCTGTCGTCGATGTCGATGACGCCGGCGCGTCAGGAACAGATCGCGTTCTCCGCGAAGCTGTTCAACACGCCGACGCGCCTCGTCACGAAGAAGGGCACGGGCCTGATGCCGACGGCCGAATCGCTGAAGGGCAAGTCGGTCGGCGTCGAGCAGGGCACGATCCAGGAAACCTACGCGAAGACGTACTGGGCCTCGAAGGGCGTGAACGTCGTGCCTTACCAGAACCAGGACCAGGTCTACGCCGACCTGATCTCCGGCCGTCTGGACGGCGCGCTGCAGGACGCGGTGCAAGCCGAGATCGGCTTCCTGAAGACCCCGCGCGGCGCGAACTTCGACTTCGCCGGCAAGGATCTCGACGATCCGAAGACGCTCGGCAACGGCGCCGGTATCGGCCTGCGCAAGGAAGACACCGACCTGAAGGCGAAGATCGACGGCGCGATCGCCGCGATGCGCAAGGACGGCACGTACGACAAGATCGCGAAGAAGTACTTCGATTTCGACGTCTACGGCAAGTAATACGGCCGACGAACGCGCGATTCGGCGCGACGGGAACGGGCTCCGCACGGAGCCCGTTTTTTTTTACGCACGACGCGGGCGCCGTTATTTTTTCCGCGCCAAGCTGATGATTCTCAACGGAAAACCGCTTGTTCTGGCGCCGGTTTGATGGCGGCGAGGAAGGCAACGTACAATCGTTCTTCCACGCACACGGATCATTCGCGGCTGCGCCGCACTCCCCCCATCATGCAAACGCAGACCCATCCGCTGATTTCCCCCGCCGTCGGCACCGAACGCCAGATCACCAGCTTCCACTACGGCCCGCGCGGCGGCAAGAAGGTCTACATCCAGTCGTCGCTGCACGCGGACGAGTTGCCCGGCATGCTGGTCGCCACGCTGCTGCGCCGCAAGATCGCCGCGCTCGAGACGGCCGGCAAGCTGCGCGGCGAAGTCGTCATCGTGCCCGTGCCCAACCCGATCGGCCTGTCGCAACACGTGTTCGGCGATCATCTCGGCCGCTTCGAGCTCGGCTCGATGCAGAACTTCAACCGTAACTTCTACGATCTCGCGGCGCTCGTGCTGCCGCGCGTCGAAGACCGCCTCACGAACGACGCGCAGCGCAATCTCGCGGTCGTACGCACCGCGATGCGCGAAGCGCTCGACGAACAGAAACCGCGCACCGAACTCGACTCGCAGCGCCTCGCGCTGCAGAAGCTGTCGTTCGACGCCGACATCGTGCTCGACCTGCACTGCGACAGCGATGCGGTGATGCACCTCTACACGAACCCCGACCTCTGGGAAGACGTCGAACCGCTGGCGCGCTACCTCGATGCGCAGGCGTCGCTGCTCGCGCTGAATTCGGTCGGCAATCCATTCGACGAAATCCACAGCTTCTGCTGGTCGGATCTGCGCAGCCGCTTCGGCGACCGCTTCCCGATCCCGAACGGCGCGATTTCCGTCACGGTGGAACTGCGCAGCGAGCGCGACGTGTCGTACGAGTTCGCCGAAAAGGATGCCCAGGCGATCATCGAATACCTGACCGAGCGCGGTGTCGTCGAAGGCACGCCGGCGCCGCTGCCGCCGCTCGCGCATCCGGCCACGCCGCTCGCGGGCACCGATCCGCTCGTCGCGCCCGTGTCGGGCGTGATCGTGTTCCATACGCCGGTCGGCGTGATGATCGAGGCCGGCCAGGCCGTGGCCGACATCGTCGATCCGCTGACCGATCGCGTCGTCACGCTGAAGAGCAGCGTGTCGGGCGTGCTGTACGCGCGCCAGATCGTCCGTTTCGCGACGGCCGGCATGGAAGTCGCGCGCATCGCCGGCGCGACCGCGATCCGCACCGGTTCGCTGCTGTCGGCCTGAGCCTGGACGCCCGGCCCGCGCGCCGGGCCGCGGCGCGCCTCGCCGGCCCTCGCCTGCGTCAAACGAAATCGCCCGCTTGCGCGGGCGATTTGCTTTCCGAAGCGCGCGTCGCGCCGCCGATACCGTGTCGCCGGCCGCTACGCGCGAAGACCGCTCAGAACGCCGGCACGATCGCGCCGCCGAACTTCTGGTCGATGAACTTGCGCACGTCGTCCGATTCATAGGCCGCGACGAGCTTCTTCACCCACGGCTTGTCCTTGTCCTGCGCGCGCACCGCGATCAGGTTCGCGTACGGCCCGCGCAGATCCTCGATCGCGATCGCATCCTTCACCGGCGTGAGCCCGGCCTTGACCGCGTAGTCGGTGTTGATCGACGCGGCGTCGACGTCGGGCAATGCGCGCGGCAATTGCGCGGCGTCGAGTTCGACGATCTTGATCTTCTTCGGGTTCTCGGCGACGTCGAGCGGCGTCGCGTTCACGCCATTCGTGCCGACGCCCGGCTTCAGCTTGATCACCCCGTATTTCTGCAGCAGCAACAGCGCGCGGTTGCCGTTCGACGGATCGTTCTGGATCCCGACCTTCGCGCCGACCGGCAAATCCTTCAGCGACTTGAGCTTCTTCGAATAGAAACCCATCGGCGCGGTATAGGTGAGCCCGACGTTGACGATCTTGTAGCCGCGCTGCTTGATCTGGCTGTCGAGGAACGGCTGGTGCTGGAAGCCGTTCGCATCGAGATCGCCGGAATCGAGCGCCGCGTTCGGCTGCACGTAGTCGTTGAATTCGATGACCTTGATCGCGAGGCCTTCGCGCGCGGCGACCTTCGTCACTTCGGTCCAGATCTGCGCGTCGGGGCCGCTCATCGTGCCGATCTTCAGCGTTTGCGGGTCGGCGTGCGCGGCGGGCGCGGCGAATGCCAGCGCGGCGGCGAGTACGCCGAGGCCGGTCAGGATCGAATGTCGCATGGGGTGTCCTCTTGTCCCGTGTCGTTTGTTGGAGCACGGATCGTGGCACGGGGCCCGAGCGCCACCAACCAAGCTTATTTCATGTGCATATTCCTGATCGAGGTCGAACGACAGACAAATTCGGTATAACCCCGGATGTACATCCCGGGCAGAATTTAGGGCCTGCTTGCATAGGGAACGTGCATTCCCGTGGATTGAATTTTTAGTTTGGGGTTGCCACGAGAACGGCCGCTCGCCGCGTTGCGCTCCTTGCGAATACGCGAGTATTCGCGGCTTCGCGCGCCTCGCGAGCGGCCGTTCTCGTGGCAACGCATGCACGTTCCCTATGCAAGCAGGCCCTAATGTCGCATCGGCACCACACATTCTTCATATGACAGTCGCTGTCATATTCATTACGTGGCCCGCCGATAAAGTTGCGCCGGTCCGTGAAAGCGCCCGCAGAGAGCGCCGGAACCGCAACTGGACACGCCATTTATTCGCTCGGAGAATCCTTTGAACAAGAAACTGTTGACCATCGCCGCCCTGGCAGCAACGGCCGGCACGGCACACGCACAAAGCAGCGTGACCCTGTACGGCGTCATCGATGCCGGTATCAGCTACGTGAACCACAGCAAGACCGCCAACGGCGGCACGGGCAAGCTGTTCAAGTACGACGACGGCGTGGCCCAGGGCAGCCGTTGGGGCCTGCGCGGCACCGAAGACCTCGGTGGCGGCCTGAAGGCGATCTTCGTGCTCGAAAACGGCTTCAACAGCGGCAACGGCTCGATCGGCCAGGGCGGCGCGATCTTCGGTCGTCAGGCTTACGTCGGCCTGAGCCAGTCGCAATACGGCACGGTCACGTTCGGTCGCCAATACTCGTTCTCGACCGACATCCTCGGTTCGAACTACTCGACGGGCGGCAACACCGTCGCGGGTAACTATGCGTACCACGTGAACGACATCGACCAGCTCACGTCGAGCCGCATCAACAACGCCGTGAAGTTCCAGAGCGCAAACTATTCGGGCTTCACGTTCGGCGCGTTGTACGGCTTCTCGAACTCGACCGACTTCGCAGGCGCCCAGGGCACGGGCACCAACAACACCGGCGGTTCGTCGCGCGCATACAGCTTCGGCCTGAACTACGCGAACGGCCCGATCTCGGTCGGCGCGGCGTACACGGACATCCGTTTCCCGAGCCAGTCGACGCCGGCCTTCTCGACGTCGATCGCGAACCTGAGCACCGGCAACGTCCGCGACCTGCGCACGTACGGCGTGGGTGGCCGCTACGTCTGGGGCCCGGCAACGGCATGGCTGCTGTGGACGCGTACGCAGTTCTCGACGGTGTCGGGCTCGGGCGGCACGTTCTACAACGCATACGAAGCGGGCGCGAAGTACGCATTCACGCCGGCACTGTCGGGCGGCCTCGGCTACACGTACACGAACGCGACGCAAAACGGCAACTCGTGGCACTGGAACCAGGTCAACGGTATCGCCGACTACGCCCTCAGCAAGCGTACGGACGTGTACGGCCTGGTCGTGTACCAGCAGGCTTCGGGCCGCGGCGTGCAAGCGCAGATCGGTTCGAGCACGAGCTACTTCAACACGTCGGGCACGGGTTCGAAGAACCAGATCGCCGCACGTATCGGTATCCGTCACAAGTTCTAAAGCATCCGCTTAACTGTCCGCTCAACCTGCGGATCACGACGGCAAGAAGCGCCCCGCTCCACGCGGGGCGCTTTTTTATGGGCTTTTAAGTTTCGCTTAATTCTGGGCTGAGAGGATGCTCTCACCCCCCCTGTTGGCCGCCTGAGCATCGGCGGCTTTTTTTTTAAACGCCGACGGCGCCGCCATCGATTGCCCACAAGACAGGATCGGAGGCCATGATGATCGAAGATACCGTTTTCAGCCATCTGCACGCGATTCTGACGTGCCAACACTCGCTGCCGGTCCAGAGCTGCCGCGTCTCGGTCGAAATGCAGCGCCCCTGGGGCCGCCCGTATCGCCTCGTCGAATGGACGATGCATCTCGACGCCCCCGCGCGGCGCCAGATCGTGCCGGCCGAATCGACCGACGAAGAGATCGCCGAGGTTGTCGCGTCGCACGTGCCGGGCCGGCTTTACGGCGACGGCCGGCTGCAGTTCTGAACGCGTCTGCGCGCCACCCGCTTCCCGTCTTTCGGCCGCGCCGCACGCGTCGTGCGGCAGTCGGTCTCGTTTGACGCGGCAACGAAACCTGCTACGCTGCGCGTTTTCGTCCACGCAACACACGATGGAAAACGCATTCAACGAACGTGGCGTCATGGTCACGCGCAACGGCCTGTCGGCCGCCGGGCAGGTATTCGCACTGCGTGACATCCGCCACGTCGACGTCGTCAAGATTCCGAAGAACCGTCTCGTGCCGTCGCTGATCTCGCTGATCGGCGCGGCCATCGCCGTCGCAGGCGGCATCGCCGCATCGAGCGCCGCGCTCGTGGTCGGCGTGATGCTCGCCGTGGTCGGCTACCTCGCGTGGACCACGCAGGACATCACGTATCGGCTGATGGTCGAGATGCCCGACGGCAAGCGCGAAGCGCTGTCGAGCGTCGACGCCGAGTTCGTCGAACGCGTCGCGCAGGTCGTGCGCGACGCGCAGTCCGCCACCGCAGCCGGCTGATTCCGTTCGCCTTCGTGCCCGCGCCGGCTCGCGCGGGCAGAATGCACGCCGCGAATGTCGGTTCGCGCGGCGTTCGCGTTGAAGCGCGCGGCGCCCGCCGCGCGCCGCCACCCCCTCCCCGCCACTGCACGCGCCGACCGCCTAGTATGGAAAGAGCGGCTCGCCGCCGCATCGTCCGAGGAGGCCAGCATGAACGCTCAATCGCTGTCCGGCATGCTTCGCGCGCAGGAACTGCTGATCGTGTCGATGATCCGCGCGCTTCCCCCTGATGCACGCCGTGCGCTCGTCGAGCTCTACACCGACCAGATCGCGTTCGCCGAACAGGCCGGTATCGAAAGCCACGGCGATCGCGCCACGCATGACGCGTTCATCGCGCATGCGCGCAACCTGCTGATCCGCATCGAAGCGCTGGCCTGAGTTTCTCGAGACTTCCCCCGGCTCGCCCGAGCCGCGCAGGCGAGCGCTCACTCGCACGGGCCGTCTGGCGTCCTTGTATTGATAATAATTCTCATTTACACTGTTAAAGTTGTCAGTTGCCTTTCACATCGCCGTTTGCCGCCTGTCGCGCGCAAACGAGCCAGCCAGGTGAACGCGTCACCCAGCCAGCCTTCGGGCTTGTTATCGTCAATGGGAGACCACCTGTGCATTGCTATACGCTGGCGCGGCGGCCGATCTGTGCCGCGCTGTTCGGCGCGTTCGGCCTGTCCGCCGCCCCGGCTCACGCCGATTCGTCGCCGCAAGGCGCCACCCCGCCGTCCGCCGTCCTGACCACCGCGGCCGCCTCCACGCGCGGCGAGGCGGCGCTGCTCGATCCCGTCACCGTCACGGCCACCCGCACCGCCACCGCGGCGAGCCGCACGGCAGCGTCCGTGTCGGTGATCACCGACGAGGATCTCGAAGAGCAGCAGGCCACCAACATCAAGGACGCACTGCGCTACGAGCCGGGCATCACGGTGCGCCGCACCGCGTACCGTCCCGGCAGCGCCGCGCTCGGCGGCGGCCGCGACGGCGATTCGAGCATCAACATCCGCGGCCTCGAAGGCAATCGCGTGCTGCTGATGGAAGACGGCATCCGCCTGCCGAACGCGTTCTCGTTCGGGCCGCTCGAAGCGGGCCGCGGCGACTACGCGGATCTCGACACGCTCAAGCGCATCGAGATCCTGCGCGGGCCGGCGTCGGCGCTCTACGGCAGCGACGGCCTGACCGGCGCGGTGAACTTCATCACGAAGGACCCGCGCGACCTGCTGTCGGTCTACAACAAGCCTTACTACTTCTCGTTCCGGCCGAGCTACGACTCGACCGATCGCAGCATCGGCGCGACCGTGTCGGCCGCGGGCGGCAACGATCGCGTCCAGGGGATGATCATCGCCGACGGCCGGCGCGGCCACGAGGTCGACACGCGCGGCGGCAACAACACGGCAAGCACGCTGCGCACGACGTCGAACCCGCAGGACGTGTATTCGGAATCGCTGCTCGGCAAGCTCGTGCTGACACCGACCACGCGCGACACGATCAAGTTCACCGCCGAAACGGTGCAGCGGCGCGTGAGCACCGACGTGCTGTCGGCGATCAATGCGCCGACCACGCTCGGCCTCACGACCCACGACCGGCTCGAACGCAACCGCTTCAGCGTCGACTACGACTTTCGCGACGACGCGCTCCGCTGGTTCCAGACCGCGCACGTGCAGTTCTACTACCAGGACGCGAAGCAGGATCAATATGCGTTCGAGACGCGCGGCAAGCTGCCCTCGCGTTCGCGCGACAACCAGTACAAGGAACGCACGTTCGGCGGCGCCGCGTTCGCCGAGAGCGGCTTCGCGACCGGCCCGCTCGCGCACAAGCTGCTGGTCGGCCTGGACGGCAGCCTGTCGCGCGTGACCAACCTGCGCGACGGCACGGTGCCGGGCGTCGGCGAAGCGTTCCCGAACAAGGCGTTCCCCGACACCGACTACACGTTGTTCGGCGCGTTCGTGCAGGACCAGATCGGCTACGGCCGCCTGCTCGTCACGCCGGGCCTGCGCTTCGACACGTACCGGCTGAGCCCGACCGAGAACGATCCGCTGTTCACCGGCAAGGCCGTGTCGACGAGCGCGAACGAACTGTCGCCGCGCGTTGCCGTGCTCTACGAGATCACGCCCGCGGTCATTCCGTACGTGCAGTACGCGCACGGCTTCCGCGCGCCGACGCCCGACCAGGTGAACAGCAGCTTCTCGAATCCGGTGTACGGCTACACGTCGATCGGCAATCCGAACCTGAAGCCCGAAACCAGCGACACGTTCGAAGCCGGCCTGCGCGGCAAGGCCGGCACCGGCTACGGCATCGTGCGCTACAGCGCGGCCGCGTTCACCGGCCGCTACCGCAACTTCATCTCGCGCACGACGATCGCCGGCAGCGGCCGGCCGGTCGACCCGTTCGTGTTCCAGTACGTGAACTTCGCCGACGCACGCATTCATGGCCTCGAAGGCCGCGCCGAATGGGTGATGCCGAACGGCATCACGCTGAAGACGGCGATGGCGTTCACGAAGGGCTCGACGCAGAACGACGGCGCGGCCAGCCAGCCGCTGAACACCGTGAACCCGTTCTCGGCCGTGTTCGGCGTGCGGTACGAGCCGACCGAACGCTGGTTCGTGCAGACCGACCTGCTGTTCCAGGCCGCCAAACGCGACAAGGACGTCGACAAGTCCGACTGTTCGAACAAGGCGTGCTTCACGCCGCCGTCGTCGTTCGTCGTCGACCTGCGCGGCGGCTACCGCTTCAACAAGCACGTGAGCGCGACGATCGGCATCCGCAACCTGTTCGACCGCAAGTACTGGAACTGGTCGGACGTGCGCGGCATCGCGGCCGATTCGCAGGTGCTCGACGCGTATTCGTCGCCCGGCCGCACGGTCGCCGTCAGCATGAAAGTGGATTTCTGATGCGCGTTGCCCGCGCGCCTACCCCAACCGTTACTCGAAGGAGTCCGACATGATGCAATCCGCCCTTCCCGGTCAATCGGCCACGCCGGCCCGCGCGGCCGCCGCGCTGCGCGACGCGTTCATCAAGCTCAAGACCGAGCGTCAGCTGCGCAACCGCGACGTCGCGCAGGCGCTCGGCGTCAGCGAAGGCGAGGCGCTCGCCGCGTTCGTCGGCGAGCACGTCGTGCGGCTCGACGCGCGCTTTCCGGCGATGTTCGAGGAAATGCCGCGCCTCGGCCGCGTGATGGCGCTGACGCGCAACGACACGGCCGTCCACGAAAAGGACGGCGAGTACGCGCAGATGAGCCACGACGGCCCGGTCGGGCTCGCGCTCGGCGACATCGACCTGCGCATCTTCTATCGTCACTGGGTGTCGGCGTTCGCGGTGCGCGACGAGACCGCGCACGGCCCGCTGAAGAGCCTGCAGTTCTTCGACGCGCAAGGTCATGCGATCCACAAGGTCTACCTGCGCGCGCACAGCGATCACGCCGCATACGACGCGTTCGTCGAACGCTGGCGCGCGCCGTCGCAGGAGCCGGGCCTCGAGGTCGCGCCCGCCGCAGCGAAAACGCCCGAGCGCGCCGACACCGAGATCGACGTCGCGGGTTTTCGCGCCGCGTGGGACGCGATGACCGACACGCACCAGTTCTTCGGCATCACGCAACGCTTCGGCGTGAGCCGCATGCAGGCGCTGCGCCTCGCCGATCCGCGCTACGCATATCCGGTCGAAACCGCGCATGCGTTGCGCCACGTGCTCGAACAGGCCGCGAAAAGCGGCCAGCCGATCATGGTGTTCGTCGGCAACGCGGGGATGATCCAGATCCATACGGGCCCCGTCGCGAACGTGCGCGAGGTCGGCGCGTGGATCAACGTGCTCGATCCGGGCTTCAACCTGCATGTGCGCGAAGACCTGATCGCCGCCGCGTGGGTCGTGAAGAAGCCGACGAGCGACGGCATCGTCACGTCGCTCGAACTGTTCGACCGGCAGGGCGACCACGTCGCGCTGCTGTTCGGCGAGCGCAAGCCCGGCAAGGTCGAGCGCGACGACTGGCGCGCGCTCGTCGCGACGCTGCCGGCGGCCGCACGCGGAGCCGCGCGGTGAGCGCGCGGCGGTTCGATCCGCGCCGCCGGTCGCTGCTGGCCGGCGCGGCGGCCGGCGCGCTCGCGGGCGCCCTGCCCGGCGGCGCGTTCGCGCAGGGCGCGGCCGCCGCGCCGACACGCGTGATCGTGATCGGCGGCGCGCTCGCGGAAACCGCATTCGCGCTCGGCGGCGCCGAGACGCCGCGTTACCGGCTCGTCGGCGCCGACACGACGTGCACGTATCCCGACGCCGCGAAGCGCCTGCCGAAGGTCGGCTACCAGCGGGCGCTGTCGGCCGAAGGGCTGCTGTCGCTGCGGCCCGATCTCGTGCTGGCCTCGGCGGAAGCCGGCCCGCCGACGGCGATCGCGCAGGTGAAAGGCGCCGGCGTCACGGTGACGACCTTCGACGAGCGCCACGACGTCGAATCGGTGCGCGCGAAGATCACCGGCGTCGCGCAGGCACTCGACGTGCGCGACGCCGGCGCCGCGCTGCTGCAGCGTTTCGATCGCGACTGGCAGGCCGCGCGCGACGCGGTCGCCGCACGCGTGCCCGGCGGCGCGCAGCCGCCGCGCGTGCTGTTCGTGCTGAACCATACCGGCACCCAGGCGCTCGTCGCCGGCCAGCGCACGGCCGCCGACGCGATGATCCGCTACGCGGGCGCGCGCAACGCGATGCAGGGCTTCGATCACTACAAGCCGCTGACGACCGAGGCGCTCGCGGCGGCCGCGCCCGACGTCGTGCTGATCTCCGACGAAGGGCTGGCGGCCGTCGGCGGCCACGCCGCGCTGCTCGCGACGCCGGGCTTCGGCGCGACGCCGGCCGGCCGCGCGCGGCGCGTCGTGTCGCTCGACGCGCTGTTCCTGCTCGGCTTCGGCCCGCGCCTGCCGCTCGCCGTCACGACCCTGCACCGACGCCTGTCGGATGCGCTCGCCTGAATCCGGATCGACCCGATGCCCGCTCACGCCTCGCCCTTCAACGCGCCATCGTCCGCCTCGCGCGCCGGCGCCGCGCGCCTCGGCACGTCGCGCCGCTTCGCGCCGTTCGTCCTGGCCGCGCTCGCCATTCTCGTGGGCGTGATGTCCGTCGTCGCGCTGTGCGTCGGCGCGTACCGCATTCCGCTGGCGGAAGCCTGGGCCGCGCTGAGCGGCGACCCGGCCGCGCAGCAGGCGCGCGCGGTGCTGCTCGACATCCGCGCGCCGCGCGTCGTGCTCGCGCTGCTGGTCGGCGGCGGCTTCGGCGCGACCGGCGCCGCGATGCAGGCGCTGTTCCGCAATCCGCTCGCCGATCCCGGGCTCGTCGGCGTATCGAGCGGCGCCGCGCTCGGCGCGACCACGCTGATCGTGCTCGGCCCCGCGCTCTTCGCCGCCCACGCAAGCGCGGCCGCGCTGCCCGTGGCCGCGTTCGCGGGCGGGCTCGCGGTCGCGGCGCTCGTCTACCGGCTGGCCGCGTCGCGCGGCCGGCTCGCGCTGCCGCTGCTGCTGCTCGCCGGCATCGCGATCAATGCGCTGGTCGGCGCGGCGATCGGGCTGCTCACGTTCGTCGCCGACGACGCACAGCTGCGCTCGCTGACCTTCTGGAGCCTCGGCAGCCTCGGCGGCGCGCAATGGCCGACGCTGGCGGCCGTCGCGCCGTGCGTCGCGCTCGGCGGCGTGCTGCTCGTGCGCGAGCGCGACGCGCTGAACGCACTGCAGCTCGGCGAAACCGAAGCGCTGCATCTCGGCGTGCCCGTGCAGCGACTGAAGCGGCGCGTGCTCGTCGCGGTCGCGCTCGCGGTCGGCGCGCTCGTGTCGTGCGCGGGCATCATCGGTTTCATCGGGCTCGTCGCGCCGCATTGCGTGCGCCTCGCGTGCGGCCCCGACCAGCGCATCGTGCTGCCCGGCGCCGCATTGCTCGGCGCGTTGCTGACGCTCGCGGCCGATCTCGCCGCGCGCACGGTCGCCGCGCCCGCCGACATTCCGCTCGGCGTGCTGACCGCGCTGCTCGGCGCGCCGTTCTTCCTCGCGTTGCTGTGGAAGAACCGCGGCGCGCTCGGCGGGTAATTCCTTCTTCACGACGACCATGCTGACTGCCCACCACCTCGACGTCGCCCGCCGGCACGGCACGATCCTGCGCGACCTGTCGCTGTCGATCGAACCCGGCCGCGTGACCGCGCTGCTCGGCCGCAACGGCGCGGGCAAGAGCACGCTGCTGAAAACCTTCGCCGGCGAACTCACCGGCAGCGTCGCGCCGCACGGCGTGCGCGTGACGGGCGACGTCACGCTGAACGGCGAACCGCTCGCACGCATCGACGCGCCGCGGCTCGCGTGCCTGCGCGCGGTGCTGCCGCAGGCCGCGCAGCCGGCGTTCCCGTTCAGCGTCGACGAAATCGTGCTGCTCGGCCGCTATCCGCATGCGCGGCGCAGCGGTGCGACGTCGCACCGCGATCGCGACATCGCATGGCGCGCGCTCGAACGCGCGGGCGCCGACGCGCTCGTCGGCCGCGACGTCACGACGCTGTCGGGCGGCGAACTCGCACGCGTGCAGTTCGCCCGCGTCCTCGCGCAGCTGTGGCCCGATCACGACACGACGGAACCCGGCCCGCGTTACCTGCTGCTCGACGAGCCGACCGCCGCGCTCGATCTCGCGCACCAGCACCGCCTGCTCGATACCGTGCGCGCCGTCGCGCGCGAATGGCAGCTCGGCGTGCTCGCGATCGTCCACGATCCCAACCTCGCCGCGCGGCATGCGGATGCGATCGCGATGCTCGCCGACGGCACGATCGTCGCGCATGGCACACCGCGCGACGTGATGACGCCTGCCCATATCGCGCAGTGCTACGGCTTCGCGGTGAAGATGGTGGAAACCGGCGACGGGACGCCGCCGGTGATGGTGCCCGCGTAGCGCGGGCACGTATCGCATGATCGTTGCATCGCTCTAGGCGGTGCGTTGCCCTGGGCGGCGGCGCACTCTCCCGATCTCTCGCATTGCCCCTGCCAAGGAAATCCCCGTGCCGCTTCCGATGACCCGCATCATCCTGTACGTCCGCGACGTCGCGTTGCTGAAAGCGTTCTATCAACGGCATTTCGCGTTGCCCGTCATCGAGGAAATCGACGGTGAATGGGCCGTGCTCGGCGCGGGCGCGATCGAGCTCGCGCTGCATCGAGCCGGCCCGGCATTCCGTCATGCGGCCGCACCAGCAAGCACGAACGCCAACGCGGCCACCAGCAACGTGAAGCTCGTCTTCACGATCGACGCCGATATCGACGCGTATCGCGACCGGCTCGCCCGCGACGGCGTGACCGTGCGCGATCTGAAGCGCTACGACGGCTTCCCGTACCGGATGGTCGACGGCATCGATCCGGAAGGGAACGTCTTTCAGGTGATGCAGCCGGACTGAATGCCGGCGCGAAAAGCATGGGCGCGCGCGCTCAATGCTCGACATCCGCCGCGCCGAAGCTCCGCATCTTCCAGCCGAGCCGTACGGCGAGCATCCGTATCGAGAAGCCGGCCGCCAGCGCGACGAGCGTCGCGAACCCCGTGTCGATGCCGAGATGCTGCATCCCGACATACAGCGAACCCGTGACGAACGCGACGCTCGCGTACAGCTCCTCGCGCAGGATCAGCGGCATCTCGTTGCAGAGTAAATCGCGCAGCATCCCGCCGCACACGCCCGTGATCGCGCCGGCCAGCACGACGATGATCGGCGCCGTGCCGGTCGACGCACCGACGTCGCAGCCGATGATCGTGAACGCCGCGAGGCCGACCGCATCGACGGTGACGAACAACGTCTTCATCCGCGCGACGTGCCGTGCCGCCCACGACGCGACGGTCGCCGCGACGAGCGTGATCACCAGGTATTCGGGATGTGCGATCCAGCCGAGCGGATAGTGGCCGAGCAGCACGTCGCGCACGGTGCCGCCGCCGAGCGCCGTCACCGCGCCGACGAGCGCGAGGCCGAAGCGGTCCATCCCGCGGCGCATGCCCATCAGCGCCCCCGACATCGCTTCCGCGACGATCGCAATCAGATAGAGCGTATGCATGGCGCGCGTCAGTCGTCGGTCCGGAACAGGTCGAGCACGCGTTCGCGCTCGGCCGCATCGACGGCGGCAGGCATCGGCTCGTCGCGCTTGCCGTTGTCGGCCGGCGCGTCGGGCGCATCGATGGCCGCCGCGCCGCCGCACGCGAAGCGGCTGCGGATATACGCCGGCACGTCGGCCGTGCACGTGCCGCGCGTGTATTCCGCGTAGACGAAGTCGCCGTCGACGAGCGCGACGTCCTGGGGCGGCATCGCCGCGACCGGCGTGCGCCCGTCGACGGCCGTCTTCATGTAGTCGAGCCAGACCGGCAGCGCGAGCGTCGCGCCGGTCGCGCGCCCCATTGGGCGCGGCGTGTCGTAGCCGAGCCACGCGACCGCGACGATGCCCGACGAATAGCCGGCGAACCATACGTCCTTCGACCCGTTCGACGTGCCCGTCTTGCCGGCCGCGTCGTCACGCCGCAGCGCGAGCGCGCCGCGCGCGGTGCCGGCCCGCACGACGTCGCGCAGCATGCTGTCCATCACGAACGCATTGCGCGCCGATACGACCCGCTCGCCCGCCGGCACGGTCGCCTCGTACATCGCGCCGCCGTGACGCTGCTTCACCGACAGGATCAGGCGCGGCTCCATCCGCGTCCCGCCATTCGCGAACACGCTGTAGGCGCTCGCGAGTTCGAGCGGCGTCACGGCGCCCGCGCCGAGCGCGAGCGGCAGCGACGCCGGATTGCGCTGCGCGTCGAAGCCGAAATGCACCGCGTGCTGCTGCACGTAGCGCGCGTCGGTGGCCTGCATCAGGCTGACCGCGACCAGGTTCTTCGAACGCACGAGCCCGCGCCGCACCGGGATGAAGCCTTCGTAGCGATTGCCGAAATTGCGCGGACGCCACGGCCGCGCGCCGGTTTCCGCGTGCGTGAGCGTGCGCTGCGTATCGTCGACGAGCACGCCGGGGAAGTAGCCCTTCTCCAGCGCCGCCGAATAGACGAACGGCTTGAAGCTCGATCCCGGCTGGCGATACGCCTGCAGCGCATGGTCGAACACGTTGCGATTGAAATCCGCGCCGCCGACCAGCGCGAGCATGTCGCCGGTGGCCGCATCGAGCGACACGAGCGCGCCTTCGAGCCCGTTGCGCGTCTCGCGCTTCGCGCGCGCCTGGCGGCTCAGCGTGCGCTCGAGCGCGGCTTCGGCCGCGCGCTGGTCGCGCATCGAGATCGTCGTCGTCACGTCGAGGCCGAGCGTGTACGCGTCGTCATGAAACCGCTCGACCATCATTCGGCGCGCGCGCTCGGCGACGTACGGCGCCGCGACGATGCCGGGCGGCGGCGTGGTCGCCAGCGCGATCGGCGCGTCGACGGCCGCGCGATACGTCGCATCGTCGAGTTGCCCGAGCGCGTGCATCCGGCCGAGCACGTAGTTGCGCCGCGCGGTCGCGCGCGCGGGATTGACGACCGGGTTGAACGCGGACGGCGCTTTGGGCAGCCCGGCGAGCACGGCCGCCTCGCCCGCGCTCAGCGCATCGAGCGGCTTGCCGAAGTACACGTGCGCGGCGGCCGCGAAGCCGTATGCGCGCTCGCCCAGATAGATCTCGTTCATGTACAGCTCGAGCAGCTTGTCCTTGCTGTATTCGCGTTCGAGCTTCGCCGCCATCAGGATCTCGGCGAGCTTGCGGCTCAGCACCTTGTCGCGCGTCAGGTAGAAGTTGCGCGCGACCTGCATCGTGATCGTGCTGCCGCCCTGGCCCGGCTGGCCCGTCACGACGTTCGCGAACGTCGCGCGCGCAAGACCGCCGACATCGACCGGGCCGTGCTCGTAGAACTTCGCGTCCTCCGCCGCGAGCAGCGCGTGCCGCATCAGCGGCGGAATGCGTTCGAGCGGCACGAACTCGCGCCGCTCGACGCCATATTCGGCCAGCAGGTCGCCGTCGCGCGAAAAGATCCGCAGCGGCAGCGCGGGACGATAGACGGCCAGGTGTTCGACGGACGGCAACTGCGTCCAGATGCGATCGATCGTCCATGCGCCGATGCCCGCGCATGCGAGCGTCAGGCCGAGCAGCGCGCCCGCGAGCGTGCGCCAGACGCGGCGGCGGCGCGGCGGTGCGGATGGCGGCGCGGGCGGCGGCGATGGGTTGGCGGTGGGGTCGGTCATGTCGGGGCTCCTTCTTCAGTGCCGCGACGGCCGGCGCGCGAGCGGCGCCGATCGGTCACGAAAGGCGCGCATTGTCGAAGGGATGGCGCGAAACCGGAACATTCTTTAGCCAAAGTTTGGCTGGCTAAATTTTATTTAGGAAAGCGCACCGGGGCCCGCTCGCGGCGCGTATGTGGGTCTGCGGCATGTCGTCGCGGCCGGGCAGGCGAGGCGCATGAGCCGGTTCGCCTGTACCATCGCGTGATGTTCGACCGATACCTCGACCTGTGGGGCCTCGTTCCCGACGGTGGCCCGATCCTGACCGCGAGCGGCGGCCTGTTGCCGGTCGTCTGGCACGCGCGGCCCGCGATGCTGAAAGTCGCGACGTGCGACGAGGAACGCCGCGGCAATGCGCTGATGGCCTGGTGGAACGGGCAAGGCGCCGCGCAGGTGTGGCGGCACGACGGCGACGCGATCCTGCTCGAACGCGCGCAGCCGGCGCCGTCGCTCGCCGCATTGTCGGCAGCCGGCCACGACGACGACACGATGCGCATCGCTTGCGACGTCGTCACGCGGCTGCACGCGCATCGTGCGCCGCAGGTGCCTCCGGTGGTGCCGCTGCATGACTGGTTTTACGCGCTGCTGTCGAACGATGCCGACAACGATGTGCTGCGCCGCTCCGCGGCGATCGCTCGCCAGTTGCTCGCCGAGCCGTCCGTCGACGAAGTCGTGTTGCACGGCGACATCCATCACGACAACATCCTGCATTTCGGCGATCGCGGCTGGCGCGCGATCGACCCGAAAGGGCTGCGCGGCGAGCGCACGTTCGACTACGCGAATCTGTTCTGCAATCCCGCACGCGACATCGCGGTCGATCCCGTGCGTTTCGGGCGGCGCGTCGCGGTCGTGGCCGATGCCGCACAACTCGACCGGCGCCGGCTGCTGCAGTGGATTCTCGCGTGGTCGGGACTGTCGGCCGTGTGGTTGATGGAAGACGAGTTGTCGCCCGATACACGGCTGGAGGTTGCGATGCTTGCGGCGGGTGCGCTCGGGCTGTAGCGATACGCATCGCCGATGAAAACAGGTCCGTCGCGGGTTTCTGGGGAACGCTGCGAAGACCGCCGGTATTCGGCCTGTTTTAGGCACTCGACCATAAGGGCTAGATCGCCGACAATCTTCAGTACCCGCTTGCCTTTGGTCAATATCAATGAAAGTTTCGAGAGATTTCGGAATCGTTGTCCGGCGGGCTGCGCTAGCAGCCAAGAATGTCGAGCTATCCACGGTCATGGTCGAATTCAATTTTCGGGAATCTTTTGACGAATCCGATAGCCTCATATCGCTTGGCCCGTTCTTTGGAAGCGATGCGGCCGATGAGTGCACGAAGTCATTGGAGCGGCTTGGGCTGACATACATCGACGACTTTTTTGTCTTCGAGCAGTTTGTGCCCGACTGGTGTTCGTTCGAAGTATTTTGACGTGAGCGCCGATATCGAGTTTCCGAGGTCTGCTATCGGCCAGAAGCGGACATTCGACGCGGTGTGCGCATAGCAGCCATTTGGCGGTACAGTGACGCCCCACGATGGCGGCGAGGCTATGATCGCGATTTAAATCCCCTCGATATCGGCACGCTCACGTTCAAATCAGCGCCACACCCGCCGTTCTTGCTCGTCGGGTCGATGTTCGGTAAACGGTCGGGCCATCTATTGTAGGCTGGTCCAGCGTGCCGCTAACGCTTGGTCTTATGCAGTTCGTCGAATGAAGGAGCGGGGCGAAGTGGCTTTGCTTCCGGTTAGGTTCGAGACTCTTCGATGATCGTGCGCCCGAGTACCGCCGGAGCCCAATGTCGAAACGCCTCTTCGCGAATGGCATACGGCACTTCCCGAACTACGGGCATTCCATCAACATGCACTTCTGTGCGACGCTCAACAGAATAAATTCCGACCAAGGCCCAGGCCTGTTCCGCACCGCGGAGGCGCTTAGTTTTGTGGATTAGCGGGGCCCCCGAGCAACCAGCACCAGCGATTTCGCTTATCTCAAAGAATTGAGTGCCCCGGACGCCCGGTATTGCATGTGAATAGTTACGCCGAATATATCCTGTCGTGTAGACGAGATCCGGCCGGTAAATTGCGCCGGGATCGAACTGCGCATCCTCCGGATATCCCCAGCAGTCATAGTGCAGAGAGGCGCCTTGCCACTCACCATCGCACTCGAGGATGCTAGACCATTGACCTTCGATCTTCAAAACAGCAACGTCAACGTTATCGCAAAGCTCTCTTTCCTGGACGACATGGGCCGCCCACTCGTTATTAGTATCGACGTACAACACCGCGAGCGTCTCGTCTTGGTGACCCTCGATGACGTGTCGCGCAGTCAGCAGCACACCGCGAGAGCCGATGTTAAACGCTGTCCCCAGAAATCCGGTGCTGCGAAAACCGTTCGGCTCACGGACTACCGTGATTACCGGTACGACGTAGTCTCGGACCATGCCACGCTGATGCGAATGACTCATGTTCATGCCGTTGTTTTGCGATGAGTGTTGTGCTTACCTACAAATTATCTCATCTTCTCGGAAAAATCTTCGTGCCGCCTGATTCCGTCGTAGAGGTACTCGCATAGGTTAGCGCTTCGACCAGATGCCGCTGGTTGAGTGGTGGTGAACGTCCGCTTTCGTATGGGTCGACCGTCCTTTTTGGGCCAATACCCGCCGGCGACTTCGCGCGCACGCGCATCGTTCGATGCATGTCACGGACGGGACCGCACCGATAGACGCAGGCGTTGAACACGGAAGCCCAGGCGATCAAATGAGAGAATGAAGAATCAAACTCATTGCCGGGAATGCTCGTGGACCTCCATGTGATCTATACGCGAAGCGATCGAATTCTCGTGTCGCGACGACGGTACGAATCGTGGCGACAGATTCAGGATGAGATAGCAGATTACATGGCCTCACTTGGGCCTTGGCCGCCTCAAGAGATGATCGAGTACCTCGACGGCGAGCATCCCGGCCTCGATCCAGGCGCAACTGAACAGGTCAATGCTCTTTTGGCCTCGGCCGAAGCCATTATCGAACTCAAGTTTGCGCGGAGCCGCTAGCTTTTCACGCGCGTCGGTCGACACCGGACATCCAGGAAAACCCACGACGCACCCGAAAAAAAACCCGCCGGCTCACACCAGCGGGTTTTCATATCGACTTGCGCGACGCTTCAGCGCGCCGGGTTCAGCGTCAGGTTCATGTGACGGTTCACATCCTTGTACAGCAGATAACGGAACCGGCCAGGCCCACCCGAATAGCAAGCCTGCGGGCAGAACGCGCGCAGCCACATGAAGTCGCCGGCTTCCACCTCGACCCAGTCCTGATTCAGCCGATAAACAGCCTTGCCTTCCAGCACGTACAGGCCATGCTCCATCACATGCGTTTCAGCGAACGGAATCACGCCGCCCGGCTCGAACGTCACGATGTTCACGTGCATGTCGTGACGCATGTCGCTCATGTCGACGAAGCGCGTCGTCACCCATGCGCCGTTGGTGCCCGGCATCGGGATCGGCTCGACGTCCTGCTCGTTGGTCACGAACGCTTCCGGCAACGGAATGCCGTCGACCGCCTGATAGTGCTTGCGCACCCAGTGGAAACGCACCGCGGCATCGCTGACGTTGTGCAGCGTCCAGTCCGCGCCCGGCGGGATGAACGCATAGCCGCCCGGCTTCAGCGTGTGCTTCTGGCCCTGCAGCGTCAGCTCGGCTTCGCCTTCGACGACGAACAGCACGGCTTCGGCGTTCTTGTCCTGCTCGGGCTTGTCGCTGCCGCCGCCCGGATTCACTTCGACGATGTACTGCGAGAAGGTTTCCGCGAAACCCGACAGCGGGCGCGCGATCACCCACAGGCGCGTGTGGGTCCAGAACGGCAGCCAGCTCGTGACGATGTCGCGCATCACACCCTTCGGGATCACCGCGTACGCCTCGGTGAACATCGCGCGATCGGTCAGCAGGTCCGTCTGCGGCGGGTGGCCGCCATGCGGCGCGTAATACGTTGTCTTAGACATATTGCATCCAGGCAATGGGTTGGTCCGGCCCCGGGCGCAAACGGCATCGGGCGGTCCGCATGCGCGTGGGGCACGCATGCGGGGCGGGACATCGTTGCCGGGGTGGCTTGAAGGCGCATGCGCCTTCGGTCGGTCGGCCAGGCTTCGCGTCGGGTCCGTCCGGTTCATCGGACGCGGCGGGCCGGCGGCCGGGCCGCGGCGCTCGCGATCATGCGGCGAGGCGCGGACAGCGGCACGGTTCGACTCCGTACGCGAGCATCGCCGACGATAGCGAAGTCGATCTCGATCGACCAATTAAATGTTGCGATGACATTCATTCGATTTCCCACTACCCGCCGCCGCCCGCGACGCGCGGTCGGGAGGCGTTGCGGGGCATGCCGACCATCAGGGAAATCCTGACGGTTGCGCGGTGCGCGCGATGCGTCCGTACCCGGCAATACGGCGTACCCATGCGCAATTCAACACGTCCCGTTAAGCGGATCGAGGGCGATCGACAAGCGCGCGACAGCGGATCGCTGCAGCAGGGTCGCGGGATACGCTCACGTCAGGCTGGAACGAGCCGACGCGGCGAACGGAAAGCAGAGGACATTCGGCCCATCCCGTCCGGGCACATTCATGCGCGGGACGCGATGTCGTCGACAAACGAAATGGGGAAACGGCGGGAGGAGGATGGCCGGCCCGTCGATCGGGCCCATGGCAGTGGCTGATTGAAGCCGGAGGCGCATCGCCGGTCTGGCCGGCGAAGCGGCCCGGCAGGCTGCCGGGCTGAGGTTCGCGTCGAAGTCCCGACGCCGTCGGCGCGCCGGTGCGCGGATCGCGCACCGTGCCGCGCCAGCGGCGATCAGTCCCAGTCGCGGTGGTGACGGTGCTTGCGGTGACGGTAGCCGCGATCGCCGTGATCGCGATCGTACGAGCTGCGCGACATGTTGCCGCCGAGCGCCGCGCCGGCGCCGCCGCCGACCGCCGCGCCCAGCAGGCCGCCCGTGCGGCCGCCCATCGCGTTGCCCGCCGCGGTACCCGCGCCGCCGCCGAGGGCGCCGCCGATGATCGCGCCGGTGCGCTCGCGACGGTTCGACGTCACCGCACCGCCGGCGCCGCCGCCGATCGCGCCGCCGATGACGGAACCGGTGCTGCCGCCGACCGCGCCGCCGACCGCTGCGCCGGCAACCCCGCCGAGCGCGCCGCCGAGCGCGTTGTTCAAGTCACCGGCCATTGCCGGCAGTGCAGTCGCGCCGGTCAACGCGGCGACGACGAGAGCGGGGGCGATTTTCTTCCACATTCCCGTATTCTTCCTTGTTCGCAATTCTGGTTATCGAGGTCCGCTCGGTACGACGATCTGAATCGATCGACGTCGGGCCAGGCATTGTGCCGAACCGCGGACCAATTCATTTCAATGAGCTTGCGGCGAAGAATAGCACCGGTCCCGCATCCTTGCCGCGGACATTGTGGTAACAAGTTGTTTACGAATCACAGACATTCAACGGGGCCGTCGAATCCGGCTGAAACCCTTGCCGGCATTGGCTCCCGCATCGGTCCGACCCCACGTTGCGGCACGCCGGTCATGCACGCGATCGCACGTTCGAGACACACGTGGCAACACATCTGCACACGCCGGTAACGGGCATCCGGACGACGGTCGGGGAAAAGATGACGGGGTCAGTACACGCCGGGCAGCAACCGCCACGTCCGCGCGCAATACGCGTCGTATTCGGCGCCGAATTGCGAACGCAGCAGTGCCTCCTCCGAACGGATTCGCGCGACGAGCGGCACGAGCGTCAGCACGACCAGCAGCACGCCGACGCTCGAGCGGAACACCAGTGCCCAGCCGAGCGAATTGACGACCAGGCCGAGATAGCTCGGATTGCGGATGCGGCTGTAGATGCCGCCGGTCACGAGCGTATGGCCCGGCTGGATCGCGACGAGCCCACTGAAGCGCTTGCCGAGCACGAATACGGGCCATATGCGCAGCACGCCGCCCACGAGGTACAGCCCGACGCCGATCCAGCGCACCGTGTCGCCACCGAAGGTCCAGATGTCGAGGCGGTCGGTCAGCGCCGGCAGGTATGCGAACAGGAAGCCGCTCACCGCGAACGCCGCGAGCACCCAGCGGTTGTCGCGGTTCTCGCGTTCGCCGCTGCTCAGGTTGCCTTCGGTGAACAGGGCGGCGACGGCCATCGCGAGTGTCGCGATCGCCACAACGGTTGACTGAGGATGCGAGAAGAACGCAGCGAACCCGCCGCTGCCGAGCACGGCGAGCCCGAGATAGACGAGCGTGGCGACGCCCGACAGGACGACGACCTTGGGGGTAACTGTCATGACGGCCTCGCGAGGATGCGCTTTCCTGTGAAGTATAGGAACCGCGCACCCCGGGCGCCGTGCGCCCCCTTCATGCGGCGCGCGAATTCGCGCGCATCGTCCGGCTAACGGCAGCCGACCGGGCCGGTGCGACCGGGGCCCCGAGCCGGGGCCCGAAGCCGGATCAGCGGATGCGGAAGTTGCCGCCGATGCCGACGCTCACCGGCGGCGCGTAATACGCGGGCGCATAGCCGTAACCGTAGTAGGCCGGCGCGGGCGCGTAGCCGTACGGCGGCGCGACGTAGCAGCCGGACAGGCCGCCGATCAGGGCAAGCGTGATGAGAAGTCTGGACATGGCTCGATTCCCGGCGCGAAAGACGCATGGCACCTCGCGAAGGCCGCGCCGCCGCACCACGCGGCGGCCGGCACGAAGAGGCGATCCGCCCTTCCTGTCGCTCGATGAAACAATGCGCGGAGTCTAGCGCCGCGCCTGGCCGGCCGAGTTTCCCGGGCGGTTACACGTGTTACCTCGTGTGACCGCTGAAACAGGCCCGGTCGGCGCAGCGGCCCGCCAGTGGGCGGCCGCCGCGCCGAGGGCGATCACGCTGTTACACGAAGCGGGCCCGGATGCGCTGCGCGAGCGCTTCGAGCGTCGCCGCGTCGGCGACGTCGCGCGCATGCATCCGCAGCTCGGCGCCCTCCCAGCGCGGAATCACGTGGAAATGGACATGCGGGACCGTCTGCCCGGCTGCCGCGCCGTTGAACTGGCCGATGAACACGCCGTCCGGCTCGAGCGCCGCGCGCACCGCCGCCGCGACGCGCTGCGTCATGCGGATGCCGGCCGCGGCCGCGTCGCCGGACAGCTCGAAGATCTGCGCGGCCGGCTCCTTCGGGATCACGAGCACGTGGCCGTCGGCCTGCGGCATCAGGTCCATGATCGCAAGCGTCGCGTCGTCTTCGGCGACCTTCACGCACGGCAGTTCGCCGCGCAGGATTTTGGCGAACGGGTTGTTGTTGTCGTAGGACATGGCGTTTTCCGATCTCGGTTGGACAATGGGACTGGGAGAGCAATGCCGGACGATTATCGGCCGATGGCCGGCCCGATATCAACTCGCCCCGACGCGCGCCGCCGGCCGCCCCGTCGGCATGCGGCAGCGCGCACGCATGCGGCCGTCATCGCGCGTCACGCGGCGGCGATTGCAACGCGTCGCCCGAACCTGCGACACTGCCGGATCGTTGCCGGCCGGCACGCCACCGAGGACGTTCGCGCATGACGATCCCCCTCAAGAAACTGATGCTGCGCGGTGTCGCGCTCGCGCTCGTTGCCGCGATCGGCTACGCGGCCTACATGCTGTACCGGCTCGCGCCGATCGCGACCGGCTATGCGGCGAAGGCGCTGTGTTCCGGCGTGTTCGTGTCGGGCCGCCCGGCCGCGCCCGTGATCGACGTCGACATCATGGCCGGCGTCCATCCGCTGCTGAAACTGGTGCGCCCGTCGCTCGATCCCGACCGTCATCGCGCGGTGGCGACCTTCGCCGGCTTCGCCGAACGCGAAGCCGACTTCCGGCCCGGGCTCGGCTGCACGCTCGCGGTCGGGTCCCCGACCGGCGCGGCGGCGGCCACCTTGCCCGCCGGGTTGCCGCCCCTCCCCGATCCAGCGCCCGCGCAACCCGATCCGCCCGCACCGGCCACACCGCCCGCCGGCATCGACGCACACCTGTTGCAGACCGCCATCGACCGCGCGTTCGACGAACCCGATCCGGCGCGGCCGCGCCGCACGCGCGCGGTCGTCGTGATGTGGCGCGGCCAGGTGATCGCCGAACGCTATGCGCCCGGCTTCACGGCCGACACGCCGCTGCCCGGCTGGTCGATGACGAAGACCGTCACGGCCGCGCTGGTCGGCACGCTGGTCGCGCAGCACAAGCTGTCGCCGGACGCGTCGGCGCTGCTGCCCGAATGGCGCGGCAGCGGCGATCCGCGCGCGGCCATCACGCTCGACGAGCTGCTGCGGATGACGAGCGGCCTGCAATTCAACGAGGACTACGACGACCCGCTGTCCGACGTCGCGGTGATGCTGTTCACGCAGCCCGATACCGCGCGGTTCGCGTCGGCGAAGCCGCTGGTCGCGACGCCCGGCACGCAATGGTCGTACTCGAGCGGCACGAGCGCGATCGTCGCGCGCGTGATGCGCGAGGCGCTGGGCGGCAACGCCGGCGACTACCTCGCGTTGCCGCGCCGCGCGCTGTTCGCGCCGCTCGGGATGCGCAGCGCGGTGTTCGAGCCCGACGCGTCCGGCACGCTCGTCAGCGCGTCGTACATGTATGCGAGCGCACGCGACTGGGCGCGCTTCGGCCAGCTGCTGCTGCAGGACGGCGTGTGGAACGGGCAGCGGCTGCTGCCGGAAGGGTGGGTGCGCTACCTGACGCGCGCGACGCCGCAATCGTCGCGGCAGGAATTCGGCGCGCAGCTGTGGGTCAAGGTGCCGGAGCCGTTCAACGATCGCGATCCGCACGCACGCGCGATGCCGGCCGACGCGTTTCATGCGGTCGGCCACGAAGGCCAGTTCGTGAGCGTGGTGCCGAGCCGTCAGTTGGTGGTCGTGCGGCTCGGGCTGTCGCGGCCGGAAGCCGCGTGGAATCACGAGGCGTTTCTCGCGCGCGTGCTCGACGCGGTGCCGGCGCCCGGTGCGTGACGACGGGCCGGTGCCCGCCGGATGCGATGAAGCGCCGCCCGCGACGGCGCCGCCGCATCACGCGCTACGGGCACAGCATTACGGATTCGCGCTGCCGCCGTATTGCTTGAAACCTTCGCGCGTCGCGAGACGTTCGATATAGCGCGACACCGCCGGCAATTCGGGATGCTCGAACGGCGTGCCGAACCAGCGGTTCACCGACAGGCCGATCGGGATATCCGCGAGCGTGAAGGTGTTGCCGGCCACGTACGCGCCGGTCTTGTCGAGTTGCGCATTCAGCACGTGCATGTGCTTCGTCCAGCCCGCGATCGACTGCGCGATGCCGTCCGGATCCTGGTGATCGGGCGATTTGCGCACGAGGCCGAGGAAAGCGCCGACCCACGAGCGGTTCAGATCCGCGCCCTGCCAGTCGATCCACTGGTCGACCCGCGCACGCGCCTGCGGCTCGGCCGGATACAGCGCATCGCCGCCGTAGCGGTTCGCGAGGTAGCGGATGATCGTGTTCGATTCCCAGAGCACGAAGTCGTCATCCTTGATGACGGGCACGAGCGCGTTCGGATTCAGCGCGAGATAGGCCGGATCGTGGGTCGTGCGAAAGCCCGCGCCCCAGTCTTCCTGTTCGAACGGCAGGTTCAGTTCGGTGCACAGCCACAGCACCTTGCGGACGTTGATGGACGGAATCTTGCCGAGGATGCGCAGCATGCAGTCTCCTTGTGAGGTCGGGTGCGGAGCATTCGGGGCGCGCGACACGCGCCGAACGCATTCACGCCGAATTTATACACGACCTCGCGGAAAACGGCAGGCCGCGTGCGCGAAATCGGTGTGCGGCCGATTCGTCAGGTCGCGCAGCGCATGCTCGGCCGTCGGGAAGCGGAACATGAATCCGTCCTGATGCAGCCGTGCGGGCACTACGCGCTGCCCGTCCAGCAGCAGCTCGGCCATCTCGCCCATCGCGGCACGCAGCGGCGCGGCCGGCACGTGCAGCCACGCGCGGCGGCGCAGCACCTTCGACACGACCTGCACGAACGCGCGCTGGGTCAGCGGCACCGGTGCGACCGCGTTGTAGACGCCGTGCATGCCCGCCTGCGACATCGCGCGCGCCACGATCCGCAGCACGTCGTCGCGGTGAATCCAGCTCAGCACTTGCGCGCCGTCGCCGAATCGGCCGCCCAGCCCGAAGTAATGCGGCAGCAGCATCGGGCGCAACGCGCCGCCCGGACCGAACACGACGCCCAGTCGCAGCACCACCGCACGCACGCCGTGGCGTGCGAGCGGCGCGGCGGCCGCCTCCCACTGCCGGCACAGCGCCGACATGAAGCCGGTGCCGGCGCCGCTACGCTCGTCGAGCCGTTCGTCGCCCGGCCGCACGCCGTAGTAGCCGATCGCGGACGCCTGGATCCACGTGCGCGGCTTGGCCTCGGCGGTTTCGACCCAGCGCATCAGCGCCTGCGTGACGCCGACGCGGCTGGCGAGCAGCAGCGCCTGCCGGCGCTTGCTCCAGCGTGCACCCAGCACCGGCGCGCCGGCGAGATTGATCACCGTGTCGAAGCGCGCGTGCGGCTGCAACTGTTCGACGGACGTCACGCTGCGCACGCGCCCCTGAAACAGGTAGGCGGCGCGCAGCGGATCGCGCGCCAGCAACGTGACCGTATGGCCTGCGTCGAGCAACTGGTTCACCAGCGTTTCGCCGATGAAGCCGGTCCCGCCGGTGACCAGCACGTTGCCGGGCCGCTGCCCGGCGAACGGGTTGGCGGCCGGCGCGCGCGGCGCGACGCGGCACGCGACGATCCCGTCGCGCACGCCCGACACCGTCACGCCGACGGCAAACAGGCTGAGCAGCCAGCCGCGCCAGCCGGGATCGATCGGCTGCAGCGCGGTCGGCTCGTGCGCCCACGCGGACAGCTGCATCGCGACCATCCCGAACAACGCGCCGCCGTTGACGGCCAGCAGCGTGTGCAGCACGCGCTCGGTCGCCGGCAGCTTGCGGCTCCGGTCCTCGACGACGAAATCCCACAACGTCAGCCCCACTTCGACGAGCACGACCGCCGCGACGGCCGCGACCCACGCGCCGTGAAACGCGACGTTCGCGATCGATGCGAACACGAGCCCGTACAGCACGGACCGCACCGCATGAATCGCCAGCTCGAGCCGCGCACGCGGGCGGTGCGGCAGGTCCTGCGTGAGTTCGTGGTGATAAAGCGTATCGAATGCGCCCATCGCGCCCTGCACGATCAGCAGGTTGAGCGCCCAGTCGAAAGCCGGCAACGTGTTCATGCGGTATCCCTCCTCCACAGCCAGGCCAGCGGCGGCACCATCGCGACGAGCGCGGCAACGTCGATCGCCACGTGACCCCACACCTGCGCCTGCCACGACAACAGCATGTCCTGCGGCGCCCAGATCAACAGGCCGGCCAGCAACCAGCCCCACGCTTCCCGCTTCCGCAAGCGGTTGCCGAGATGGACGAGCGCGAGCATCCAGACCGCCGCGCATTGCACCGTCGCGGCGATCAGCGACAACCACCACACCTGCTGGACACGCGCGGCCTCGGGTGCGGTTCCCGTCCAGAAATGCCGCTCGATCTCCCGGTGATACGCGTCGAGCCACGATGCGCCGGCAATCCACGGCATCACCACGCCGACGAGCAGGTGAACGAGCGCCGCTGCGTACATCCAGCTCACGACGATACGGCGCGGGGTATCGCGCGGCGGGCGATTCGCTGCTGCACTATCGGAATCCCGGCCGATGCTGCACGCGCCGCCTTCGCTGCAGGCTTGCGAGCGATATCCGAGCCAGTGCGACACGGCATGCCGATTGCGCGCCAGGCGGCGATACAGCAACGCGAACCCGGCACGCATCGCCGGCATGCGAAGCAGCCAGACTCGCCCGCGGCGCCCGACCAGCGCATACGCCGCGACGATGCTGTCGATGCCGGTCAGCATGCGTCCGTCGGGCAGGCGCGCATGCAGTTCGCGATTCAACGCGGGCAGGTCGACGCCGAGCGGCGCCGGATCGAAACCCGGCCCGGCGATATCGACGAACGCCAGCCGGTGTCGCGTGTCGCGAGCGCCGAGACGCCGGATTTCAGCGACACATAGCGGACATCGTCCGTCGAAGTACAGAACCAATTCACTCGAACCCATGCTTTGCACTCCTTCTCGTTATCGCCAGCATCATGAATCGATCGATGGCCTGCTTTCCCGCATACGCCGCCACACCGCGCGACGGCCACGGACTTACATCGGCTTGACCACCATCAGGAAGTAGACGGTCAGCATCGCGAAAAAGGCCGGATAACCGAGCCGTTCCCAGCGCTTCGCGTAGCGCCAGTAGCGCTCCGGCAACGCGGCGTCGCCGTTCGCGTGCGCGAGCTTCGCCATCGATGCGAGTTCGAGCTGCAGCCACACGACCGGCAGCCAGCACGCCCCGGCGACCGCGTACAGCACGATCGACGCGAGCAGCCACGGCGCATGCCACGGCCAGCCGGCCGTGTGCGCGAGCCACAGCCCGGACGCCGGCTGGAAGATCACGGCCGGCGTCGTGAACCACCAGTCCGCGCGCACCACGAGCCGCGACACGGCCGCGATCGCGGGCACCGATCGCGTGCGGTTCGCGAAGAACAGGTAGAACGCGGTGCCGAAGCCCGTACCGACCAGCAGCACCGACGACAGGATGTGAAGCGCCTTGACGACGAGATAGGTATTCATGCGTGTTCTTCTTCTGAAAACAGGATCAACAGGATCGCGAGAATCGGCACGTTCTTCAGCACGGGGCCGAACGGTTCGGCCAGCAGGCCGGGCATCGTGACCGCGATGACCGCCGAATACGCGACGATCAGCGCCGCTTGCGCGACCCACAGGCGCCGCGACGGCGCGACGACGGTCGCGATGCCGAACGCGAAGTCCAGCGTGCTGGCCGCGTAGAGCGCGATCAGCGCGGGCAGCCCCGTGACGTGCGCGGGCGCCAGCAGCGCGAGGCTCGCGTGCAGTGGATGGATGAATGCGCTGGCGATCGCCGTCCAGATCCACACGATCGCGAGCGCGCCGAGCAGCAACGGGCGTCGCCACATCGCGAGCGCGTCGCGGCGCAGCGTGGCGGCATCCGCGCCGATGAAACTGCCGATGCCGCGCGGCGGCCGGCCCAGCACCGCCGCGGTGGCCGCCGGATCGCCGGTGTTGCCGGCGCGCAGCATCGTCCACGTGTCGCGCGTCAGCATCGCCCCCGGCCACGCGCCGAACAGTGCGGCCGCCGCGCCGACCAGCGCGCCGGGCAGCGTCACGCACGCCGCCGGCGGAAATCCGAGCGCGGCACGGTAGCCGGCCAGCATCTCGCGGTATTCGACTTCGTCACCGCCGACCACGTCGATCACGCGGCTGCCCGTCGCCGGCGAATCGCCCGCCAGCGCGACGAGCCGCGCGACGACTTCGGCAAGATCGTCGACATGCACGGGGCGCAACCGCTGATGGCCGCCCGCCGGCAACCCGTGCACGGGCAGGCTCGCGAGTATCCGGAAAAACCGCGCGGACGCACCGGCCGCCCCGTAGACGAGCGCGGGGCGCACGATGCGGAAGTCGATCGGCAGCGTCTGCAGGAAACGGTCGGCCGCGTGCTTGCTCGCGAAGTACCGCGTATCGCCGCGCTCGACGCCGAGCGCCGAAATCTGGATCACGCGCCGCACGCCCGCACGGCAACACGCGGTAAAGAGCGCGCACGGCGCGGCGCGATGCACGGCGTCGAGCGTCGCGCCGCGTCGATCGGCCAGCATGCCGACCGCGTTGATCACCACGTCGACGCCGTTCAGCCGCGCGAGCCACGCTTGCGGATCGACGTCCCGCGCGAAGTCGATCGCGACGTCGTACGGGCCGGCGGCGTGACGCACGCCGCGCAGCACGCGATGCCCGCCGGCTTCGAGCTGCGCGCACAGAGCCCGCCCGACGAAGCCGTTCGCGCCGCAGACGAGCACGGTCATGCCCGGTGCGCCGGTGCGCTCGGGCTGACAGGTCGACGGCAAGGCTGCGTTCATATCCATCCTTTATTTACAGTTATTTCTGTACAGACAGAAATAACAACCCCGAAAAAAGCGGGCTGCGTGCCCGCTCTCCCGTTACCGCTTACTTCGACGGCTTGCGCCTGACCGTCTGGCTGATCTTCGCGCCGATGCCCAGCGCCTTCATCAGCGTATCGGGCTTGAGCCGCAACATCTCGTCCGACCAGGTCGTGAGCGTCTCGACGAACTGCAGCGTGTCGCGAATGCGCTGTTCGGTCTCGCGGCTCTCGTTCGCGATCTCCGGATTCGTCAGGCAATCGCGCAGCACCGTGAGCGTCGGCTCGATCTCGCGCTGCCGCCGCCCTTCGACGATCAGCTTGAACAGTTCCCAGATGTCGGTCGACGTCTCGAAGTGGTCGCGGCGATCGCCCAGCACGTGCACGACCTTCGCGAGCCGCCACGCCTGCAGCTCCTTCAGGCTCGTGCTGACGTTGGAGCGCGCGACGTTGAGCGTCTCGGCGATCTCGTCGGCGGCCACCGGCCTTCCGGCCAGGTAGAGCAGCGCGTGAATCTGCGAGACGGTGCGGTTGACGCCCCACCGCGAGCCCATTTCGCCCCAGTGGAGAATGAATCGTTCGGCAATCGGTGTGAGTTCCATGGTGGGGAATTTAGTTTTTTCAGTTATTTCTGTCAAGAGAGAAATATCCGGGCGGTCCGGCACCTTCCGGCCGCGCCCGCCCGCGATCAGCCGCTTCCTTTACAATGCGCGGGATTTTTCCGATTTCAGGCCGTCCCCGCCTTTCCGATAGATAGACAGAGGTTTCCATGATCATCAAACCGCGCGTGCGTGGCTTCATCTGCGTGACGACTCATCCCGTCGGCTGCGAAGCCAACGTCAAGGAACAGATCGACTACGTGACTTCGCACGGCCCGATCGCCAATGGCCCGAAAAAGGTGCTCGTGATCGGCGCGTCGACCGGCTACGGCCTCGCCGCCCGGATCTCGGCCGCATTCGGCTCGGGCGCGGACACGCTCGGCGTGTTCTTCGAGCGTGCCGGCAGCGAGACGAAGCCGGGCACGGCCGGCTGGTACAACAGCGCCGCGTTCGAGAAATTCGCCACGGAAAAGGGGCTGTATGCGCGCAGCATCAACGGCGACGCGTTCTCCGACAAGGTCAAGCAGGTCACGATCGACACCATCAAGCAGGATCTCGGCAAGGTCGATCTGGTCGTCTACAGCCTCGCGGCGCCGCGCCGCACGCATCCGAAGACGGGCGAAACCATCAGCTCGACGCTCAAGCCGGTCGGCAAGGCCGTCACGTTCCGCGGCCTCGACACCGACAAGGAAGTGATCCGCGAAGTCTCGCTCGAACCGGCGACGCAGGAAGAGATCGACGGCACCGTCGCGGTGATGGGCGGCGAGGACTGGCAGATGTGGATCGACGCGCTGGCCGACGCCGGCGTGCTGGCCGACGGCGCGAAGACCACCGCGTTCACGTACCTCGGCGAGCAGATCACGCACGACATCTACTGGAACGGCTCGATCGGCGAAGCGAAGAAGGATCTCGACAAGAAGGTGCTGTCGATCCGCGACAAGCTGGCCGCGCACGGCGGCGATGCGCGCGTGTCGGTGCTGAAGGCCGTCGTCACGCAGGCCAGCTCGGCGATCCCGATGATGCCGCTGTACCTGTCGCTGCTGTTCAAGGTGATGAAGGAAAAGGGCACGCACGAAGGCTGCATCGAGCAGGTGTACGGGCTCCTGAAGGACAGCCTGTACGGCGCGACGCCGCACGTCGACGAAGAAGGCCGCCTGCGCGCGGACTACAAGGAACTCGATCCGCAAGTGCAGAACCAGGTCGTCGCGATGTGGGACAAGGTCACGAACGAGAACCTGTACGAGATGACGGACTTCGCGGGCTACAAGACCGAGTTCCTGCGCCTGTTCGGCTTCGAGATCGCCGGCGTCGACTACGACGCGGACGTGAACCCGGACGTGAAGATCCCGGGCATCATCGACACGACGGTCTGACGCGTCGACCGCCGCCGCCGCGCTCACCGCGCAGGCGGCGGATGCGCATGACCGGCGCCGTCAACGCGGCGCCGGCTCTTCCAGATAGACGCCCGACGACAACGTGGCCTTCACCTGCCGCGTGAACTCGTCGGTCGACACTTCCTCCGCTCCCGCCTCGATGGCGTCGTACGCCTGGCGCACGACGTCGGCCGGCGTGGCCTTCGGCACGTCGAGGCCGGCCGTCAGGTCGGTATCGATGAAACCGGCGTGCAGCCCGACGACCTGTGTGCGCTGCTCGCGCAGCGAGTGGCGCAGCCCGTTGGTCAACGCCCATGCGGCCGATTTCGATACGCCGTAGCCCGACAGGATCGGCCGGTTCACCCAGCTCGCGACCGACAGGATATTGAGGATCGCGCCGCCGCCGTGGGCCGCCAGGGTTCCCGCAAACGCCCGCGACATCGCGAGCATCCCGAACACGTTGGTTTCGAAGTGATCGCGCAGCGCGTCGGGCGCGCCGTCGTCCGTCAGGCTGCCGAGCCGCGCGATGCCGGCGTTGTTGATCAGCAGCGTGACGTCGCGCGCCGCATCGGCCGCCGCCGCGACCGCCGCCGGATCGGTCACGTCGAGCTTCACGGGCACGACGCCCGGCAGCGTCACGGTGGCCGGGTCGCGCGCCGCCGCATAGACCTTGCGCGCGCCCCTGGCGAGCGCCTGCTTCGAGAATTCGAGCCCCAGCCCGCGGTTCGCGCCCGTCACGAAAACGACTGCACCTTCGATCTTCATGATCGTTCCTTTCGCATGATGAATCGCCTGCACGCCGGCTCGCCGCGCGCATGAGATCCGGTGGAAAACGAGGTTGCCATCGCGTACCGAGCCGCTCGCTGCCGGTTGTGTGCCCGCGACGTTAAAGACGCCGACCGATTGCCATCCGCGCCCGGCTTGGCTTTGTGTTGCCCGCCAAGTCGGCTACACTCGATGTCAATGTCGATCACCATTGTCTTTGCGGTGCATTGTGTTCGCGCCGCACCGGCATGTCAATGGCGATCACCATCGTGTTTTTCAATCGACGCGATCGGCAACAATCAGGGAGAGATCGATGGGCGTATCCAGACAACAGGCCGCCGAGAACCGAAGCGCGATCGTCGCGGCCGCCGAACGGTTGTTCCGCGTGCGCGGCGTCGACGCCGTGGGGCTGACGGAGTTGATGAAGGAAGCCGGCTTCACGCAGGGCGGCTTCTACAACCACTTCAAGTCGAAAGACGCGCTGGTCGCCGAAGTGATGGAAAAGGCGATGCACGACCGCGCGGATTCGCCGAATGCCGGCAGCCTCGACGCGCAGGTGGCCGCGTATCTGTCACCCGCGCATCGCGACAACCTCGAGGCCGGCTGCCCGCTGTCCGGCTTCGCGGGCGATGCGCCGCGGCTGACCGAGACGGCGCGCGCCTGCTACGCGCACGGGCTCGCCGCGTATCTCGATCGACTGGAACGGATGGTGGCGACCGACGGCGCCACGCCGGAGCACACGCGTCGCGACGCGCTGGCGGTCTTCAGCCAGATGGTCGGTGCGCTCGTGCTGTCCCGCGCGATCGCCGGCAGCGATCCCGCGCTGGCCGACGAGATCCTCGACGCGGGGCGGGACGCGCTGACCGGCCGACGCGGCGATCCGGTGACGTCGGCGTAACGGCGCACCCTTCGACGCAGCGCGCTCGCCGCTGCCGCGCTATTCGATCGCCCGCGCGGCATCCCACAGCGGCTGCGCACCGCGCGCCGCATTCCACGCGGCAAACTGCGTGCGCCAAGCCTCGAACGGTTGCGCGAGCGGATGGCGCGGATCGTCGCTGAGCGAATACGCCATCCCTTCGATCAGCCAGCGCGGCTTGGTCACGACGGCCAGGTTGCCGAGCACCTCGGCCTGACGGTGATGGATCAGCTCGTGCGCGAGAAAATAGGTCTGCCAGCCGCGCGGTGCGATCACGATGCCGAAATCGCCGAGCGTCAGCGCCGCGCGCGTGCCGAGGCCGAACGCATCGGCGCACGCGCGCGTCGCGCAGAACACGATGCGCGGTGCGGCGCGGAACCCGCCGACGGCCGCCGCCGCGCGGGCGGCGCCGTCGCGATAGAGCTGCTGCGCGGCGCCGAGCTTCGCGGCATCGTCCGTGCAGATGTCGGCACGCGGGCACGACACGCCGGGAACCAGCGCGGGCACGACGACGCGCAGCGGCTTGACGAGCGCATACGCGGCAATCGGCAGCGCGACGAGCAGGCCCGTGAGGGCGAAAGCGACATGGGAGCGTTTCATCGAGGCGGCGGTTGCGTGGCGTGTTGTCGGCGTCCTTCTGCGAGAACGCGACTATATCGGACCGGGGCGGCCTCCGGTCCTGCTATTCCTGACGGTTGGCTGCCGGGCAAGAAGCGGCTCCCGACACGCCCGGAACGATGCCGCTCAACATGGCGATTGCCGTTACGCGAGCTGCTTGTGGAAAACCGTCGTCGCGCAGAGCGCGCCGTCGGGCATCAGCGCATAGTTCGGCACGACGCCGACACGCTGCCAGCCGGCCCGCTCGTACAGCCGCTCGGCGTCGCCGCCCGTCACCGTGTCGAGCACGAGCACGGTCTTGCCGGCGTCGCGCGCGGCCGCGTCGGCCGCCGCCATCAAGCGCGCGGCGATGCCCTGCCGGCGCGCGTGCCGCGACACGAGCATCTTCGAGATGTCCGCGCGATGCGGCTGGTTCTCGGGCTGCGCGGTCACGACCTGCACGGTGCCGACGATCCGGCCCGATGCATCCTCGGCGACGAGCAGGATGCGCTCGTCGTTCGCAACGCCGTCGGCCACGCGCGTCCAGAACGCGACCGCGGTCGACCGCGCGATCGGCAACATGAAGCTGACGGACGCGCCGCCTTCGACGCAATCGATCAGCACGTCGGCCAGCGCATCGACGCAGGCCATCGCTTCGCTTGCGCCGACGCGGCGGACGGTAACAGGTTCGGTCATGCCATCTCCGGTAATCAGGTGGGCCGCATGCGCGGGTTCGGCATGGGCCGGAATCGGAACGAACGCCGGCCGGGCGTCGAGGCTCGCGCGACGACGGCAGACGTCCGGCGACGCAGCGCCCGATCGGCGCGCGTTACCGCCCCATCATCGTACGTGACGAAAATTTTCGCTGCAGCGTTTCCCGCATCGCCTACACTTAGCCAAATGGATAACTTTCAACCCGGCATCAGCGACGTCTTTCATGCGCTCGCCGATCCGACGCGCTGCGCGATCGTCAGCGCGCTCGGCCAGGGCGAGCGCACGGTCTCCGCGCTGGCCGCGCCGTTCGACATGGCGCTGCCGTCGTTCATGAAGCACGTTGCCGTGCTCGAGCGCAGCGGCCTCGTGGAAACCCGCAAAACCGGCCGCTCGCGCACCTGCGCGCTGGTCGGCAGCCGGCTGACCGAGGCCGAGGCGTGGCTCGCCGCGCAACGCGCGCAGTGGGAAGCGCGATCCGATCGTCTCGTCGAATTCGTCGAACGCCGTCACCAGGAGGAGCAAGATGCCAGCCAGCCACGTCGAACCCGCTGAAGCCCACGACCTCGTCATCACGCGTACGTTGCGCGCGCCGCGCCAGGCGCTGTGGCGCGCATGGACCGACCCCGATCTGCTGAAGGAATGGTGGTGCCCGAAACCGTGGACCACCGAGGTGCGCGCGTTCGACCTGCGGCCGGGCGGCGCCTTCCATACGTTCATGCGCGGCCCCGACGGCGGCACGAGCGACAATCCCGGCTGCTTCCTCGAAATCGTGCCGGAATCGCGCATCGCGTTCACGTCGATGCTCACGGGCGGCTGGCGGCCGCAGGCGCCGTGGATGGGCTTCACGGCAATCATCACGATGGCCGACGACGACGCGGGCAGCCGCTACGAGGCGCGCGTGATGCATCCCGACGCGGCGACGCGCGAGCGCCACGAAGCACTCGGCTTTTTCGAGGGCTGGAACACCTGCATCACGCAGCTCGACGCCTTCGCCGCGACCCTGCGCTGAACGCCGTCTCGCGTGCGGTCATTGCATGCCGCCGCGCCCGCGCCTAGGATTCCTGAAGGAAGCGTGACGACACGCCGGGCGCCGGCGTGCACCGTCGCGCGCGCTTCGCGGGAGGCCACATGTTGCACACGCACATGCATTCGACCCGGGTCAGCCGGCACCTGAACGCCCCGCGCGGGCGCGTCTACCGCGCGCTGCTCGATCCCCACGCGGTCGAACAGTGGAAAGTGCCCGACGGCATGACGTGCCGCGTGCATGCGTACGATGCGCGCGAAGGCGGCGCGCTGCGCGTGTCGCTGAGCTACGACGCGCCCGCGGCCGGCACCGGCAAGACCACCGCGCATACCGACACCTATCACGGCCGCTTCGTCACGCTCGTGCCGGACCAGCAGATCGTCGAGATCGACGTATTCGAAACCGACGACCCGCTGCTGCGCGGCGCGATGACGATCACGATCACGCTGTCCGACGAAGCGGGCGGCACGCGCGTGGATGCCGTGCACGACGGCGTCCCGCCCGGTGTGCCGGCCGCCGACAACGAGACCGGCTGGCAGATGGCGCTGGCGCGGCTCGCGGCGCTGGTGGAAGCCGGGTGACGCGGCGTACGCGCGTCAGCCGAGCCGGTACGCGTGCGTGACCGTGCCGCGGAACAGCGCGTCGCGCTCGTCCGCGCCGGCCTGCGCGGTCAGACGCTTGAACGCGTTCCAGCCGTTCACGAACGAATACGACCCCTTGTCGACCGGGAAATTGCTCTCGAACATGCAGCGCCCGGGGCCGAACGCGTCGATGCAGGTCATCATCCACGGTTTCCACGCGTCGGCGAGCTGCGCCGAGGACGGCGGCTTCGCGCCTTTCTCGAAATCGAATCCGTTGATGCGCATCCCAAGGCCGCCGACCTTCACGTACACGTTCGGCAGTTGCGCGAGCGTGCGCATCGACGCCGACCAGCGCGCGAACACCTCCGGCCGCTTGTCCGCATAGCTGCCGATCCGCACGACGCCGCCGCAGTGGTTGACGATGATCCGCGTGTCCGGGTTCGCCTTCGCGAGCTCGAACAATTCGGGCAACTGCGGGAAGAACAGCCACGCGTCGTACGACAGCCCGAGCGGCGCGAGCTGCGCGACGCCGGCCCGGTACGCGGGATCGAGCAGCAGCCCGCGCGGCACCGCCGACAGCGGATTGGCGAGCGTCGGATCGGCATCCCACGTGCTCAGGTGCCGCACGCCGCGAAACCGCCCGCGCCCCGCTTCGAGATGCGCTTCCAGCACGTCGCGCACGCGTTCGCCGAGCCGCAGGTCCGCATGGCCGACGATGCCTTTCGCGACCGCCACGGGGCCGTGCTGCAGCGGCTCGGTCACGCCGGCGACATAGGCCGTCTCGCCGACCGGCTTCAGCTCCGCGGGACCCGAATCGCGATAGCGCGTCTGCGCCTGCATGTAGACGGACGCCTGGATGTTGTGGCCCGAGCGCGCGTCCTGCAGATAGTCGTCGAGCATATAGATCCAGCCCGGCCGTTCGTAGAAGTGATGATGCGCGTCGACGATCGGCAGGTCGGGCTCGAGCGCGGGTTCGAGCGCCGACGCGAGCCAGTCGGGGCGGACCGCGAGGTAGTTGCTTTGCGTCATGCGGGAGGCTCCATCAGGGGCCGGCGTGTCGGCGAACGCGGGCAGCGCGAGCGAGGCGGCGGCCGCGCCGATCAACCGGCGCCGTTTGATCGAAAAGGTCATGTCATTCGCTCCGGTCGAACGCGTACAGCGACAGCGTGAGCAGTGTCGTGATCGCCAGCACGATCGCGAGACCGAGCATCCCGGCGGTGAAGGTGCCGAAACTGTCCTTCAGGTAACCGACGAGATAGGGGCCCGCGAAGCCGCCGAGCGCGCCGATCGAATTGATCAGCGCCAGCCCGCCGGCCGCGGCCTGGCCGGACAGGAAGCGCGACGGCAGCGTGTAGAAGATCGTGCGGCCGGCGATCGTGCCGATCAGCGCGAGCGTGATGCCGACGAGCGCGGGCCCGAGGGTCAGGAAATGGGTCGACACGCCGAGCGCCACCGCGCCGATGCACAAGCCGATCGCCAGGTTCGCGACCGGGCCGCCGCGTCGGTCCACCCGCTTCGCCCACCACAGCAACGCGACCGTCGCGAAGAAGTACGGCACCGCGGACAGCCAGCCGGTCTGCATCGTCGACATCCCGTGCGCCTTCAGCATTTGCGGCAACCAGATGCCGATGCCGTACGAGCCCATCGTGAAGCCGAACGAGATCAGTGCGAGCACGTACACGCGCACGTCGCGCAGCGCGACGCCGAAGCGCTTCTTGCGGCCGGCCGCCGCGCCATCGCGCTCGAACGCGCGTTGCAGCGCGGCACGCTCGTCGTCCGACAGCCACGTCGCATGCTCCGGCGAGTCCGACAACAGTTTCAGTACGAGGAAACCGAGCGCGCACGCCGGCAGCCCTTCGACGATGAACATCCACTTCCAGCCGGCGAGCCCGAGCGCGCCGTCGAGCTGCAGCAGCCACGTCGACAGCGGGCCGCCGATCAGCGACGACAGCGGCGTCGACACGGTGAACCACGCCAGCACGCGCGTGCGATAGCTCGCGGGAAACCACACCGCAAGAAAGAAGATCACGCCGGGAAAGAATCCGGCTTCCCCGATGCCGAGCAGCAGCCGGATCGCATAGAAACTCGTCGGCCCGGTGGCGAGCGCGGTCGCGGCCGCCATCAGCCCCCACGTGATCATGATGCGGGCCAGCCAGCGGCGCGCACCGAAACGGTACAGCGCGAGATTGCTCGGCACTTCGAACACGCAATAGCCGGCGAACATGATCCCCGCGCCCCAGCCGAACTGCGTCGCGGTCAGCCCGAGATCGCGGTTCATCGTGAGCGCCGCGAATCCGACGCTCGTGCGATCCAGATAGTTGAAGAAATACGCGAGCGCGAGCAGCGGGATGAAGCGCCACGCGGCCTTGCGCACCGCACGTTGCTCGATCGACGCGTCGGTCTCGCGATCGGCGGCCAGCGCCGGGGAAGCGGATGTCATGGTTGTCTCCGTGAATGCGGCGAGCCTCCCCGCGCGGTGCGCGGCCGGGACGCCTTTGTTCGTTCGATGAATCGCGGCTGCGCTACGCGCTCGCCACTTCGTTCGCCGAAGGCGCGCCGCCCGGCGCGTCGCCGTGCGCGGCGGCTGCCGCCCCGTACTGCCCCGCCACGACGCCGGCATCGATCAGCGCACGCGCATCGTCCGGCGTGTAGCCGAGCTCGCCGAGCAGCGCGCACGTGTCCTGGCCGAGCGCGGGCGGCGCCGAGCGCAGCCGCAAGCGCTCGCCGGCGAGCGTCAGCGGCAGCAGCGCGGTGCGCGTGTCGACCGGCCGCCCGGCGCTGCTCGCGTCGGCCGGCAGCGTCACGGCTTCGAGGCCGCCCGTGGCCAGCAGATGCGGATCGTCGAACAGGTCCTGCGGCTTCGTGATCGGTGCGTAAGGCAGGCCGGTCGATTCGAAGATCGCGCCGATCTCCGCGGCCGAATACGGCGCCAGCCGCGAACGCAATTCCGGCAGCAGCCATTCGCGCGCCTGTACGCGCAGGTTGTTGGTCGCGAGGCGCGGATCGTCCTTCAGCGCGGTCAGGCCGAACGCGTCGCAGAACAGCGCCCACTGCGTGTCCGACACGACCGCGAGAAAAATCTGTTCGTCGTCCTTGACGGAGAACACGTCGTAGACGGCCCACGCGGAAATCCGGCTCGGCATCGGCGCCGCGGCCTGCCCCGTCACCGCGAACTGCATCATGTGCTGCGCGACGAGGAACACGTTGTTCTCGAACAGCGAACTCTGCACCTGCTGGCCGCGGCCCGTGCGCTCGCGCTGCGCGAGCGCGGCCATCGCGCCGATCGCGCCGAACATGCCGCCCATGATGTCGTTCACGCTCGCGCCCGCGCGCAGCGGCCGCCCTTCCGGGCCCGTCATGTAGGCCAGGCCGCCCATCATCTGCACGACCTCGTCGAGCGCGGTGCGATGCTCGTACGGCCCCGGCAGGAAACCCTTGTGCGATACGTACACGAGACGCGGATTCAGCGCGTCCAGCGCCGCGTAGCCGAGGCCGAGCCGGTCCATCGTGCCGCTCTTGAAGTTCTCGCTGAAGACATCCGCCGTCGCGACGAGCCGCCGCACGATCTCCAGCCCGCGCGGGTCCTTCACGTCGACCGCGAGACTCTTCTTGTTGCGGTTGAACATCCCGAAGAAGCCCGCGCCGGAACCGCGCAGCGCCCGCGTGCTGTCGCCCGCGATCGGCTCGATCTTGATCACTTCCGCGCCGAGATCCGCGAGCAGCATCCCGCACGTCGGGCCCATCACCATGTGCGTCATCTCGATCACGCGCACGCCCGCATACGGCAGCGCGGCAGCCTGTTGTCGATCGTTCATCGTGCGACTCCCGCTACGCATCCTTCCGGTTGTGGAGCCACCGCAGCGCGACCATCCGCATAGCGGAAACCCTTCGGCAACCCTGCGTCGGGCACGTGGCCATACAGCGCCTCGGACGGCAGCGCCGCATGCAGGATCGCGCGCGCGGCGAGCAACGCGTCGACGTCGACGCCCGTGTCGTAGCCCATCGCCTCGAGCAGGAACACGAGATCCTCGGTGACGATGTTGCCGGTCGCGCCCGGCGCATACGGACAGCCACCGAGGCCGCCCTGGCTCGCGTCGATCGTCGTCACGCCCGCATCGAGCGCCGCGACGACGTTCGCGAGCCCCTGCCCGCGCGTGTTGTGGAAATGCGCGCCGCCGGCCTTGTCGCCGACTTCGCGTTGAAGCCGCGTGAACAGCCGGCGCACCTGCGCGGGATTCGCATAACCGCTGGTGTCGGACAGGCCGATTTCGTCGACCCCGCATTCGGCCATCGCCACCGCCATCGCGATCGTCTCGTCGTCGGAGACCGTGCCCGCGATCGTGCAGCCGAACGCCACCGACACGCCCGCCTCGATCTGCACCGACGGAAACCGCGCGTCGCGCAACGCGACGATCGCGCGCACCTCGTCGATCATCTGCGCGGGCGTCTTGCGAATGTTCGCCAGCGAATGGGCTTCCGTCACCGAGACCGGCAGCGTCAGCTTGTGCACGCCCGCGTCGAACGCGCCCTCGGCGCCGCGCAGGTTCGGCGCGAGCGCGGCGACGTGCAGCCCCGGAATCGCGAGCGCGTGCGCCACGACTTCGCGGACGTCGGCCATCTGCGGGAGCAGCCTGGCCGGCACGAACGACCCGACCTCGATCTCGCGCAGGCCGGCCGCGGCCAGCGCGGTGATCCAGCGCAGTTTGGCGGCCGTCGGCATGACGGCCTCGATGCTCTGCAGCCCGTCGCGCGGCCCGACCTCGCTGACCAGCACCTTCGTGTTTTCGGAAACCTTCATTCGACACCTCATCGTTCTATCTGAAAGAACATAGTTCCGTTTGACAGAACTGTAAGCGCACGTCGGACGGGCGATAAGCGGGGTATACCCGTGAAATCGCGTTTTTTTGGAACTTGTGTTCTGCCAGATAGAACGATATAGTCGACCGACCCATCATTCGAAGGAAGCAGCAGTGCCGAGGAATCCAGCAGTTCACGCCGGCGACGCATCCGATCCGGCGACCGAGGAAGCATCCAGCGGCGTCGCCGTGCTCGACCGTGCGTTCGCGATCCTCCGTGCGTTCGGCCAGACCGACGACCGGCTGTCGCTCGCCGAGTTGTCGCGCCGCACCGGGCTGTACAAGAGCACGATCCTGCGCCTGCTCGCCGCGCTCGAGCATGGCGGCTTCATGCGCAAACTCGACGACGGCCAGTACGCGATCGGGCACGAGCCGTTGCGGCTCGCCGCGCTGTACCAGCGTTCGTTCCGTGTCGGCCCGGTAGTCGAGCCGCTCCTCGAGACGCTGAGCCGCGAACTCGGGGAAACGGCATCGTTCTACGTGCGCCAGGGCGACGTGCGCTCCGTGCTCTATCGCGTCGAGCCCGCGCGGGCGGTACGTGTTTCGATCCGCGTCGGCGAGGAGTTTCCGGTCGGCCAGGGCGCCTCGGGGAAGGTGCTGCTGGCCTTCACCGACACGCAGGACGCCCGCTGGCACGACGTGCGCGAACAGCTGTGGGCCGCGTCGTACGGCGAGCGCGACCCGGAGACGGCATCGGCGTCCGTGCCCGTGTTCAACGCGGCCGGCGAATGCGTCGGTGCGTTGACGGTGTCGGGCCCGAAATCGCGGCTCGCCGCCGCGCCGGCGATGACGGCGGCGCTCGCGATGCTGCTGCCGCTCGCGCAGAAGGCGACCGTCGCGCTCGGCGGCGCGGGCGCGCGCTACGACGCACCCGCCGTGCGCGACAGTCTCGCGCGGCTCGCGTCGTCAGCGGACGACACGGTCCGCTCGTAGGGCGTCGTCCGCATCCCGGCAGGTGACGCGGCAGCATGAAAGGCAACCGCATGCGACACTGGCCGCCGATGCACGCAGCGCGTCGTTCACCGGCACCGCGCCGCGCGTGCAACCGTCAACCGGACCCGCACGAGGAGACACCCGCGATGAACGCCGCGCGCACCGCCACCTGGTATTTCGATTTCGTTTCGCCGTTTGCCTACCTGCAACAGGAACAGTTCGACCGGTTGCCGCCCGCCGCCGCGTTCGAGCCGCGGCCGATCGTGCTCGGCGCGCTGCTCGCGCACTGGGGCCAGAAAGCGCCGGCGGAGATCGCGGCCAAGCGCGTGTTCACCTATCGCCACGCGCAATACCGCGCGGACAAGCTCGGCATCGCCTTCCGGATGCCGCCCGCGCACCCGTTCAATCCGATCAAGCCGCTGCGCCTCGCGATCGCGATGGGCAGCTCGCCCGACGCGAACCGGCGGATCTTCCGGCATATCTGGCGCGACGGCCAGGACGTATCGACGCCGGAAGGCTTCGCCGCCCTGTGCGAAGCCGTCGGTTTTCCGGAAGGTGTGACGGCCGTCGACGCCCAGCCGGTCAAGGACGCGCTGCGTGCGAACACGGATCGCGCGATCGCCGACGGCGTGTTCGGCGTCCCGACCTTCGTACTCGACGGCGACCTGTTCTGGGGCGAGGACGCGACCGACATGTTCGTCGACTGCGCGACGTCGCGCGCGTGGCTCGACTCGCCCGAGGTACGCCGCATCAGCGCGCTGCCGGAAGGCATCCGGCGCGGCTGACCGCGAGTCGCCACCGGCGCGCCGCCCGCGTCAGCCGTCGCGCCCTTCGACGAGCGCCGGCACGGCTTCGCGCATCATCGCGACGAACCGCACGAGCCGCGACGGATAGAACTGCGCATGCGGATAGGTCAGGTAGACGGGCAGCGGCGCGGCCTGCCACTCGGACGCGAGGTGCACGAGATCGCCGCGCGCGAGATCGCCGGCCAGCAACCATGACGATCCGACGCACGCGCCGACGCCCAGCAGCGCCGCGCTGCGCAGTGCATACAGGTTCGCGGTCGTGATACGCGGGCGGATCGCGAGGCGCCGCGTGTCGCCGGTGGCCGCATGCGTCAGCAGGAGTTCGTTGCGGTAGTACGTGCGCAACGCGAGCCACGGCAGTGCGGCCAGCGCGTCCGGGTCGGCCGGCACGTCGGCGCCGTTCAGCACGGACGGCGCGGCGACCACGAAGCGCGGCACCTTGGTCAGCCGGATCGCGACCACGCCCGGATCGGTCGGCTCGCCGACCTGGATCGCGCAATCGATGCCGCTGCCGACGAAATCGCGCACCTCGTCCTGCAGCAGCCACTCGACCGACACGCGCGGATAGTCGCGCAGGAACTGCGCGAGCGGCACGACGAAACGCTCTTGCCCGAACGCGTGCGGCACCGCGACCCGCAGCAGCCCGTCCGGCTCCTCCTGCGCGCCGCGCAAATCGGCCTCGAACGCCGCCCAGCTCGCCAGCAGCTCCTTCGCCCGCTTGAAGCACCGCTCGCCGTCGACGGTCAGCCGCATCGCATGGGTCGTGCGTTGCAGCAGCCGCATGCCGAGCGAACTTTCCAGCGCCTGCAGCCGGCGGCTGATGGTCGGCTGCGTCGTATGCAGTTGCACGGCCGCCGCCGACAGGCTGCCGGCCTCGACTATGCGCACGAAGGTTTCCATCAGCTCGAAACGATAGCCGGCGCCGTCCACCGGCACCGTCTGAATGCGCGGAGACCCGCCAGCAGCGGGAGAGGAGGAGGATTTTTCGGTCATGCGTGCAGCGTATAACAAATCTGCGCAAGGCGGCACTACCGTCGCCGGCCGCGTGCCGCCACACTCGCGTCCATCCCATTCTTCAACCGAGGATGTACGCGATGTCCACCCCTGCCCGTCTCGATACCGCGCCCCGCGTGGCGCACGCTCCGGCCCATCCGGCCGCCCATTCGATGCCCGATCGCCGGCTCGTGCTGCTGCTCGCGGCCGCCGCCGGCCTCGGCGTCGCCCCGCTCTACTACGCGCAGCCGATGCTCGGCGCGCTCGCACCCGATCTCGGCGCGTCGGCGCGCGCGATCGGTTTCGTGCCGACGCTCACGCAGCTCGGCTATGCACTCGGCATCCTGCTGCTCGCGCCGCTCGGCGACCGCTTCGACCGACGCCGCGTGATCGTCACCAAGGCCGCCGCGCTGGTCGTCGCGCTGCTGCTGGCGGCCGTCGCGCCATCGCTCGGGCTGCTGCTCGCGGCGAGCTTCGCGATCGGCCTCGCCGCGACGATGGCGCAGGACGTCGTGCCGGCCGCCGCGACGCTCGCGCACGACGCGCATCGCGGCCGCATCGTCGGCACGGTGATGACCGGGTTGCTGCTCGGCATCCTGCTGTCGCGCGTCGTGGCCGGGTTCATCGCCGAGACGGCCGGCTGGCGCGCGATGTTCGCGCTCGCGGCGGTCAGCGTCGCCGCGATCGGCGCCGTGGCCGCACGCGGGTTGCCGCGTTTCGCGCCGACCACGCAGCTGCCGTATCGCGCGCTGATCGGCTCGCTCGGCGCGTTGTGGCGCGAGCATTCGGCCCTGCGCCGCGCCGCCCTCGCGCAGGGGCTGCTGGCCGTCGGCTTCAGCGCGTTCTGGTCGACGCTCGCGGTGATGCTGCACGGTGCGCCGTTCCATCTCGGCAGCGCGGCCGCCGGTGCGTTCGGCCTTGCGGGCGCCGCCGGCGCGCTGGCCGCGCCGATTGCCGGACGCCTGGCCGACCATCACGGCCCCGAGCGCGTCACGCGCATCGGGATCGGCATCGCGACGGCGTCGTTCGCGTCGATGGCCGCCGCGCCGCTGATGTCGCCGCATGCGCAGCTCGGCCTGCTCGCGGTCGCGACGATCGGCTTCGATCTCGGCGTGCAGGCGACGCTGATCGCGCACCAGTCGATCGTCTACCGGATCGATCCCGCGTCGCGCAGCCGCCTCAACGCGGTGCTGTTCGTCGGCATGTTCATCGGGATGGCGGCCGGCGCCGCGCTCGCCAGTTCGTTGCTCGCGCAACTGGGCTGGAATGCGGTGACCGCGCTGGCCGTCGCGACGTCGCTGGCCGCGCTCGTCGTGCGGATGTGGCGCAACTGAGATCGGGCGTCGCGTAGCACCGGCGGGCAAGCCCACGAGGCTTGCCCGCTTTTTTTATATTTTTGATCGACGCGCGCATGACGCCGCGCCGCCCGGCAGCTTCGCACCATTCCGGCACGGCAATCGTTCATCCGGCGCAAGGTCCGCACCGGCCGGTCGAATTGTCCAGTTCACCCAAATATTTTTCCGGCGTTCGTGCAGGTCCGCACGCAAACATCGGATGATTCGACCCTGCCGCACCGTACGGCGCGTTGCCATCCGGCCCCACCACCGAGCCCGGTGCATCAGGGGATTCCCGGTATTTTTTCGCATTTTCTTCGAAATAACGGGTGACATACTTGCCCCCCGTTGCGCTCCGTGCGAGCGCGCTTTCCGATCCAGCCGGCCGCCTGTCATGCGCTGCGCGTCCGCCCGGGTCGCACAGGACATGAACGATTTCGACACCACGATCCAGATCTTCCTCACCCACGTGACGTTCGGCCCGTTGATGAATCACGCGATCCGCGTGATCGCGGGCCTCTACACGTTCAAGGGCTTCGTGCTCATTCCCGTGCTGTGCTGGCTGTGGTTCCAGCCCGGCCCTAACCGCGAACGGCAACGCGAACGGGTCGTCGCCACCGTCGCGAGCGGGCTCGTCGCGCTCGCCGTCGGCCGCGTGCTCGCCCAGGTGCTGCCGTTCCGCGTACGGCCGATCTACAACCCCGACCTGCACCTGCACTTTCCGTCGGCCGGACTGCGCGCGGCGACGCTGCAGACATGGAGTTCGTTTCCGAGCGATCACGCGATGCTGTGGATGGCGATCGCGACCGGCATCTTCATCATCGCGCGCCGCGTCGGCATCGTCGCGCTGCTGTATTCGGTCGTGTTCATCTGCCTGCCGCGCGCGTATCTCGGCTTTCACTATCCGACCGACCTGATCGCGGGCGCGGCGATCGGCATCGCGATCGCGTGGCTGCTGACGCGCGACGCAATCCGCTCGCGCTTCGCGCCGCAGGTGCTGGAGATGATCCGGCGCTTCCCCGCGCCCGCCTATACGCTCGCGTTCCTGCTGTGCTTCGAGTTGATCACGCAGTTCGACGAACTGCTGACGCTCGCGCAGTCGGCCACGCGCACGATGTGACAGGCCGCCGCGCAATGGTGCTGCTGCTGTCGTTCCGTCGCCCCGGCGCGCGCTGCCGGCCATGCGCGGCGGCCGCGCGCCGTGCGACGGCCGCACCCGTCAGTCGCGATCAGGTGCACCGAGCGGAAAGAACGAACGATACGGCCGCGCCTCGTCGACCGCCCGCGCAAACGACGGCCGCGCGAGCAGACGCTGGCGGTACGCGATCACGTTCGCGAACGCCGGATCGATCCGGTGCGTCCAGTCCGCGTAGAACAGGAACGGCGCCGCGCCGCAATCGGCGAGGCTGAAATGGTCGCCGGCCGCCCATTCGCGCTCGGCCATCGTCCTGTCGAGCCACGCATACGACGTCTCGAGCATCGCGCGCGCATCGGCCACCCCGCGCGCATCGCGCTCGGCTTCCGGCCGCAGCGCATCGAACACGACCTTCTGCTGCGGCGTCGCCACGTAGTTGTCGAAGAAGCGGTCCATCGTCCGCACCTCGAGCGCGGCGCGCGGATCGTCGGGCAGCAGGCGCACCGGGCCCGGATGGTTCAGGCCGAGATATTCGATGATGATCGACGCCTCGATCACCGTGCGGCCCGCGTCGACGAGCACCGGGAAGCGCTTCAGCGGCCACAGCGCGGCCAGTTCCTGCATCGGCTTCGGGTCGTCTTGCGCGAGCACGCGATAGTCGAACGGCGTGCCGTTCTCGTATAGCGCGGTCAGCACCTTCTGGCAGTAGGACGAAAAGGGATGGGCGTAAAGCGTCGGCATCATCGTGGGGTCTCTCTGGGTTTCGGCGCCGCGTCGTGCGGCGCCACGTGATCGGATACCTTGACGACGAACGGCGCCCGGCCGTTTCGACATCGGTCCGACATTTTTTCGAAGGACTGCCTGGGCCGCTACGATCGGCCGTCCATCACGACACGCCCTTCCGCGCGCCAGCGCAGCATCCCGCCGCCGAGATTCGCGACCGCGTCGAAGCCGGCCTTCCTGAGGATCACGGTCGCCTGCGCGGAGCGCCCGCCGGCCCGGCATACGGTCACGACCGGCCGGTCGCGCGCGATCTCGCCGGTGCGCGCGGCCAGTTCGCCGAGCGGGATCGGCGTCGCGCCCGGCAGATGGCCGAGCGGACCGGTGAATTCGTCCGGCTCGCGCACGTCGACGACCTGCACGGCCGGCAGATGATCCTCGAGCCATTGCGGATCGATTTCCCAGAAGCCGGCGAACGTATAGACGAGCGGCGCCCAGTCGGCTGCCGCCTGCGCATCGGGCGCGTTCGCGGCGACCCCGCACTGCAGGTTCGCCGGCACCGCGACGTCGATCTGACGCGGATGCGCGAGCCCGAGGTTGCGCATGTAGCCCGCGAAATCGTCCTCGCTGAGATCGCCGCCGAGGCGCGGGTTGAAGCGCCGCTCCTCGCCGACGCTCGTCACCGTGAGCCCGCGATAGTCGTGCGCCGGGTACAGCAGGCACGCGGCCGGCAGCGTGAAGAGCCGGCCGTGCACCGCGCGATACAGCGCGCGCGGGTCGCCCTGCTGGAAGTCGGTGCGGCCGGTGCCGCGGATCAGCAGGCAATCGCCGGTGAACGCCATCGATTCGTCGTCGAGCACGAGGCTGATGCAGCCGCTCGTGTGGCCGGGCGTCGCGCGCACGGTCAGGTAGCGTGAACCGAACGCACAGCGGTCGCCGTCGTTCAGGTAGCGGTCGGCGCCTTGCGCGCCGCTCGCGGCCGAGATCGCGATCGCGCTGCCGGTGCGCTGCTTCAGCAGCCAGGCGCCCGTCACGTGATCGGCATGCACGTGCGTGTCGACGGTCGCGACGAGCCGCAGCCCGAGTTCGTCGAGCAGCGCCGCGTCGCGGCGTACCTGCTCGAACACCGGATCGATCAACAGCGCCTCGCGCGATGCGCTATCGGCGAGCAGATACGTGTACGTCGACGATTGCGGGTCGAAAAGTTGCCGGAAGATCATGGCTCGGTTGCTCCGTCGCTTGTTCTTCAGTGGAGTGTAGCCGGGCTCGTGTGCCGCCTGTCGTCGTCGGGCACCGGCATCGGCATGACGACATCGCCGCCGCGTTTCGCGCATGCATACAGCGTAGATCAAAATGCCCGCGCCGCCGCGCCCCCATTCGCGGCAACCGATTCCGACGACGAATCCCACGGCGGGACGATTCGCCGCGCCGGGACGGCGGCCCACGCTGCCTTACACTACGGCCTGTTCTCGTCTCCGCTCACAGGAATGCCCCCGACATGTCGATGACGATCGATCCGAAGCAGGCCGCCGCGCTGCTGGCCGTCGCCGACACCGGCAGCTTCGAGCAGGCGGCCGTGCGCCTGCACGTGACCGCGTCCGCCGTCACGCAGCGGGTCCGCGCGCTGGAAGCGAGCCTCGGCACGCCGCTCGTGCTGCGCACGCGGCCGTGCCGCCCGACGGTGGCCGGACAGCGCGTGCTGCAGCACCTGCGCCGCGTCGCGCTGCTGCAGGCCGACCTGCAGAGCACGCTCGCGACCGAACGCGAATCGCCGATCTCCGTGACGATCGCGCTGAACGCCGACAGCCTCGGCACCTGGTTCCTGCCCGCGCTGACGTCCGTGCTCGCCGGCGAGCGGATCCTGTTCGAGCTGATCGTCGAGGATCAGGATCACACGTTCGCGCTGCTGGAAAGCGGAATGGCGGTCGGCTGCGTGACGACCGAGCCGAAGCCGATGCGCGGCTGCATCGCGACGCCGCTCGGCACGATGCGCTACCGGCTGCTCGCGGCCGCCGCGTTCGCGGTGCGCTGGTTTCCGCGCGGGCTGAACCGCACGAGCGCACGCAAGGCCCCCGTCGTCGCGTATTCGCGGCGCGACACGCTGCAATCGTCGTTTCTGAAGGAGAAGTTCGGGCTGCCGGACGGCGCCTACCCGTGCCATTACGTGCCGGGCACTCATGCGCACTTCGCGGCCGTGCGGCACGCGCTCGGCTACGCGATGGTGCCGGAGCCGCTGATCGGCACCGCACCGCTCGATACGCAGGGGCTCGTCGATCTCGCGCCCGCGCATCCGACCGACGTCACGCTGTACTGGCACGCGTGGACCGTGCAGTCGCCGACGATGGCGTCGCTGTCGGAGCGGGTCGTCGAAGCGGCGCGCCGGTTGCTCGCGCCGCTGCCGTAACGCGCCGGCAGCCGCGCCGGCGATCGATACGGTCGGCCGGCGCGATACGCACTCCGACGAGAAAGTCGGCCGCGCCGCCTATACTTTTTCCATCGGCCTCGCGAACGCGCCGCGCGGCCGATCGTCCAGGTCCGGCCGTTCCCTTTCATGTGAGGAGAACATCATGTCCCGCCGCTATATCGATTGCCGCGAGTTTCCCAGCGCGATGCATTGCTCGGTCGCGATTTCCGCCGACTCCGACAACGAACTGCTGGAGGCCGCCGTGCAACACGCGGTCTCGGTCCACCAGCACACCGACAGCGCCGAACTGCGCACGCAGCTGAAATCGCTGTTCCACGACGGCACGCCGCCCGCCGACACGCCGCGGCAGGCGTAATCCGCCGGCACGGCAACGATCGACCGACGACGCGCCGCGTCAACCCTCCGCGTCCTGCGTCATGCCACGTCGCGCCGGCCCGTCGCCGGCCGACGCACTCCGCTTCACGCGCGCCGCTGCGAGAAGTACTCGCCGACCGCGCCGAGGAACGTGTCGATGTCCGCGCGCGACACGTCGCAGTGGGTGACGAAGCGCGACGCATACAGCATCTGCGTGAGAATCCCGCGTTCCTTGAGCCATGCCTCGAGCGGCGCGCAATCGGCTTCGGGGAATTGCGCGAACACCATGTTCGTCGCATGCGACAGCACCTTCACCGAGTCGATGCGCGCGAGCCCTTCGGCGAGATGCGCGGCATTCGCGTGATCGTCCGCGAGCCGCTCGACGTTGTGATCGAGCGCATACAGGCACGCCGCCGCGAGAATGCCCGACTGCCGCATCCCGCCGCCCAGCACCTTGCGCCAGCGCTGCGCGCGCTCGATCAGCGCACGGCTGCCGACCAGCACCGAGCCGACCGGCGCACCGAGCCCTTTCGAGAAGCAGATCGACACGGTGTCGAACGGCGCGCACAACGCGGCGATCGGGCGACCCGATGCAACCGCCGCATTGCAGACGCGCGCGCCGTCGAGATGCGTGGACAGCCCGCGGCTGCGCGCGAACGCGACGGCTTCCTGCACATAGCCTTCCGGCAAGACCTGGCCGCCGATCGTGTTTTCGAGCGCGAGCAGGCGCGTGCGGGCAAAGTGATTGTCGAGCGGCTTGATCGCCGCAGCGATCTTCGCAAGCGGCAGCGTGCCGTCCGGCGCGTTCTCGATCGGTTGCGGCTGGATGCTGCCGAGCACGGCCGCGCCGCCGCCTTCGTACTTGTAGGTGTGCGCGAGTTGGCCGACGATGTACTCGTCGCCGCGCTCGCAATGCGACATCAGCGCGGCCAGGTTGCTCTGCGTGCCGCTCGGGAAAAACAGGCCGGCTTCCTTGCCGGCCCGCTCGGCCGTCACCGCCTGCAGGCGCAGGACGGTCGGGTCGTCGCCCCAGACGTCGTCGCCGGTTTCGGCGGCGGTCATTGCAGCCAGCATCGCCTGGCTCGGACGTGTCACGGTATCGCTGCGTAAATCGATCATCGCTGTGCCCTGAGAAAACGCGAGCCGGCATCCCTGCGTCCGGCCCTGCCGAAAACGAGACTCAGAGTGTACGCAATTCACGCAGCGCGTGCCGATGGAGGCACGCGATCGCGCGGATCAGTATCGCGGCGGCGGCGGCTGGACGCCCGCCGGCGGCATCGGCGGCGCCGCGCGCGGCGCCGTGCCGTATCCGCTACCGCCATACCCGCCGCCGCTCCCCCCGCTCATGCCGCCCGGCACCGGCACACGGTTGCCGGTCGCATACATGCACTGCAGATACGCATAGTCGTAGCGGCGCTGAACGTCGTAGGCCGAACCCTGCGCGGCGCCCGCACCGACGACGCTGCCCGCGAGCAGCCCCGCGCCCGCGCCGACCGCCGCGCCGGTGCCGCCGTTGAACGCGGCGCCGGCCGCCGCGCCGAGCGCGGTGCCGACGGCCGCGCTGCCGACCGCGCTCGCGGTCGACGCCTGCCCGGCGCTCGCGCTGCCCGATTGCTGGAACGCATACTGCCGGCAACTGCCGTCATCCGCGCGGAACTGGTCGAACGACTTGCCGGTGCCCGGCAGCGCCATCACGCTCGGCCCGCTCGGCAGGTAGGCGCACGCGCCGAGCAGCGCGGCCAGCGCCAGAACGGCCGGCACGCGCAGCGGTCGAAATACGGTGTTCATCGTCGCGCCTCCGTCATTGCGGCCGCGCCGGCACCGCGCGCCAGCCCGACTTGCAGGTCTTCACATGCGGGTAGTAATGCTTCGACGCGTCGCAGTAGTACCAGAGGTCCGCGTCGCCGTCGTCCTGCGGCTGCCCCTTCTCGACATACTCGGGCGGCGGCGGAGCGACCGGCACCGCGACGACGGGCGGCGGGTAGTAGTACGGCGCAGGGACGACCGGGGCGTAATACGGGTAGCCGGGGCCGATATAGACCCCGACCCGGGCGGCATGCGCCACGCCGCCCGTCGCGACCGCGAGCGCGGCCGCCGCGCCCAGCGCGAGCTTCAATCCATTCACGTCACGTTCTCCGGCAGGCCGGTTCGGCGATCCGAACCAGGCATCCCGAACGCTACGCCGCACGCGCTCGGGGATCCATTACGGGCCGGCGCGCGAATGTTGCGCGACGTTACCCGTGTGACAGACGCCCCGCCCGTTCGAACGCTCGCGTTACGCGTTTAACGCATCGAAACCGATCGCCGTCCCGGCACACGGTTTTCGTCTGCGCAAAACCGTTCCGATGACGCGACGCGCCATATTGACGCACGTGCGTCAGACCGCCACGCCGCGACCGCGCGCGCCGCGAACGACGTTCTTGATACGAATCAACGATTTATCCCGAAATCGCGCGCGACGGACTGGACATCTGCGACGAGTTGGCGCATTTCGCGGTGCAACATCGCGGCACATACTCCAGCCAACCCCGACGCCTGTCCGCCGGGGTCCGCCGGCACCCGCCGGCGGGTATCGTCAGCCTCGGTCATCTGGTATGGACACCGCACTTTCGGCCCTCGATCTGGCCCGCCTGCAATTCGCGTTCACCGTCTCCTTTCACATCGTCTTTCCGGCGCTGAGCATCGGCCTCGCCAGCTTCATCGCCGTGCTCGAATATCGCTGGCTCAAGACCGGCAAGCAGTACTACAAAACGCTCTGCCTGTTCTGGTCGAAGATCTTCGCGGTCGCGTTCGGGATGGGCGTCGTCTCCGGCGTCGTGATGAGCTATCAGTTCGGCACCAACTGGTCGGGCTTCTCGAGCTTCGCCGGCGCCGTCACCGGCCCGCTGCTGATGTACGAGGTCATGACCGCGTTCTTCCTCGAAGCCGGCTTCCTCGGCATCATGCTGTTCGGCTGGAACCGCGTGAGCCCGCGCGCGCACTTCGGCGCGACGCTGATGGTCGCGATCGGCACGCTAATCTCGACGTTCTGGATCCTCGCATCGAACAGCTGGATGCAGACGCCGCAGGGCTTCGAGATCGTCGACGGCCGCGTCGTGCCGACCGACTGGTTCGCGATCATCTTCAACCCGTCGTTCCCGTACCGCCTGTTCCACATGGCGATCGCCGCGTTCATCGTCGCCGCGCTGGTGGTGGCCGCGACGGGTGCGTGGCACCTGCTGAAGGGTCGCCGCGACAAGGGCGTGAAAAAGATGTTCTCGATGGCGCTGTGGCTGCTGCTCGTGCTCGCGCCGCTGCAGGCCGTGATCGGCGACCAGCACGGCATCAACACGCTGAAGCACCAGCCCGCGAAGATCGCCGCGATCGAAGGGCTGTGGGAAACCGAAAAGGGCGGTACCGCGCTGAACCTGTTCGGCATTCCGGACATGCAGGCGGAAACGACCCGCTACGCGGTGAAGGTGCCGCACCTCGGCAGCCTGATCCTCACGCACAGCTGGGACGGCGAGATCCGCGGTCTGAAGGACTTTCCGCCGGAAGACCGCCCGAATTCGACGGTCGTGTTCTGGAGCTTCCGGATCATGGTCGGCCTCGGCTTCGCGATGATCGGCCTCGCCGCGCTCGCCTGGCTGCTGCGCCGCCGCGGCCGCCTGTATGAATCGAAGGGGTTCCAGCGCTTCGCGCTCGCGATGGGCCCGACCGGTTTCGTGTCGCTGCTCGCGGGCTGGGTGACGACCGAAGCCGGCCGCCAGCCGTGGGTCGTGTATGGCGTGAAGCGCACTGCGGAAGCCGTGTCGCCGCTGTCGGTGCAGCAGGTCAGCCTGTCGATGATGACGTTCGTGATCGTGTACTTCCTCGTGTTCGGCACCGGCGTGTACTACATGCTGAAGCTGATGAAGGCCGGCCCCGCGCTGCCCGACGTCAAGCACGACGACGAACCCGATACGCGCCCCGATCACACCGCGCGCCGCCCGATGTCGGCCGTCGACGAGCTGATCGAGACCGTCTGAGCCCATTCCTTTCGCTTACGAGAAAACCTATGGACGTCACCGTAATCTGGGCCGCGATCATCGCATTGGGGCTTTTCATGTACGTCGTGCTCGACGGCTTCGACCTCGGCATCGGCATCGTCTTCCCGTTCTTCCCGGACGAGAAGGAACGCGACCTGATGATGAACACGGTCGCGCCCGTGTGGGACGGCAACGAAACGTGGCTCGTGCTCGGCGGCGCCGGGCTGTTCGCGGTGTTCCCGGTCGTCTATTCGACCGTGCTGTCGGCGCTGTACCTGCCGCTGATCTTCATGCTGGTGTGCCTGATCTTCCGCGGCGTGTCGTTCGAGATCCGCGCGAAGGCGCGCCGCACGAAACAGCTGTGGGATCTCGCGTTCATCGGCGGCTCGGCCGGCGCGACGCTGTTCCAGGGCATCGCGCTCGGCGCGTTCCTGCAGGGCATCGACGTGAAGGACGGCGTGTATGCCGGCGGCGCGTTCGACTGGCTCACGCCGTTCAGCCTGCTGACCGGCCTCGGCCTGATCGTGACCTATGCGCTGCTCGGCTGCTGCTGGCTCGTCGCGAAGACCGAAGGCGACCTGCAGCGCCGCCTGCATCGCGTCGTGTGGCCGCTGACCGTCGTGCTGCTCGGCTTCATCGCGATCGTCAGCCTGTGGACGCCGCTGCAGGACCCGGCCATCGCGCAGCGCTGGTTCGATTCGGGGTTGTTCTGGCGCCTGCTGCCGGTGCCGTTCCTGGTCGCCGCGTGCGCGGCGTGGATGCGTCGCGCGGTGCGCGACCGGCACGACATGACGCCGTTCGTGCTCGCGCTGGCGCTGGTGCTGCTCGGCTACGTCGGCCTGCTCGTCACGCTGTTCCCGTATGCGATTCCGCAGACGATGACGATCTGGGAAGCGGCGGCGCCGCGTTCGAGCCAGACCTTCACGCTGGTCGGCGCAGCGGTTATCCTCCCGATCATCATCGCCTACACGACGATGGGTTACTGGGTATTCCGAGGCAAGGTGCGCCATGAAGACCAGCATTACTACCACCACTGATTCCGCCGATCGCCCACCCGAGGCGCCGCGGCCGCGGATGCGCGGCTGGATGTGGTTCGTCGTCCTGTGGGCGGGCGGCGTGATCGGCGCGGTCACGCTCGGCTATGCGTTCAAGATCTTCATGAACCTGACGCTGTTTGCGGTGAAGTAGGTAAAGCGGCCGCCCGGTCGAACGATGGACCGGGCGGCCGCTTTGTCATTGGGCCGCAGCTTCGGCCAGATGCGTCGGGCATCCGCCATTTAGGCAGAAATCTATATAAATCACATCGTCGATGTGAATAAGAAATATAGATTTTTACCGAAATACGAACCACGCGGCTGAATCACCCCACCGCGCATTGCGCGTCTACGGCCGCCCGCGCAGCGCCGCGTCGATCTTGCGATCGGTCTTGTACTGGCTCAGCGCATACACCGACCAGATCGCGGCCGGCAACCAGCCGATGACCGTGAGTTGCAGGAGCAGGCAGATAATCCCGGCGATCGGGCGGCCGATCGTGAAGAACTGGAACCACGGAAGCAGCAGGGCAAGCAGCAGGCGCATGAGCGGTCCTCTCGGTACGTCGTTGAACGGGTGATGCGCGACGAATATGCCGGTGCACGCGCCTGAATTCAAGCCATGCACCGGCATCGCGGCGCCGTGATCCGCCCGGCGCCGCGTTCACCCCACTCAACTTCCGAAACGCCCGCGTCATGCCGCGGACGCACCGCCCTTCCCCACGCTCAACGCCCGATACCGAGCCCCGGCAGCACGCGCGTGTTCTCGGCCACGACCGCCTGCAGCAGGCGCGGGTCGGCGCCGAGCAGCGCGAGGATCGTCGGCGCGACCTGCTTCGTGCCGACGAGGTCGTTCACCGTGCGCGCACGATGAATGCCCGGATACGACACGAGCAGGCCGAGGTGGCTGTCGTCCGGCGCGTTGCCGCCGTGCTCCTCGTCCTTCTTCGTGCTCGACGTGTAGATCACGCCCGGATTCGGCTGGACGACGATGTCCGGCGTGCGGCCGTTGGCCGGATCGCCGAAGCGCTCGGCGAGCGCCGCGCCGTACAGCACGTACGCCTGCGGGCCGTCCGCGCAGATCCCCGGCGCGTTGCAGCCGAGGTTCGCCTTCAGCGTCTGCACGACGGCCGTGCGCTGGCTGCGGTCGCGCAGCCAGATCAGCCCGACGTCGTCAGTCTGCACGAAGCCCGTGCCGACCAGGCCCGAACCGTCGTTCAGGTTGCCCGTCGTCGTGTTGTTCTGGCCGAAGTTGCCGTTCGGGTCGAGGAAGTTGTTCGCTTCGAGCAGCTTCGTCAGCGTGTCGCCGTTCTTCACGAGCCTCGTGTGATCGCTCGGCGACTGGCCGTGCTTCGACGTGACGATCACGGCCGTCGACGAATACAGGTTCGCCTGCTTCAGCGCCGCGACGACATGCCCGATCGCGTCGTCGACATACGTGATCGCGTTCGCGACCTGCCCGTTCGGCGTGAAATCGGCGTCGAGATAGCCGCCGCCCTTCGCGACCGGCGCCTTCTGCGCGACGCTCAGCGTCTGGAAGTTCGCGCCGAACAGCGTCGGCACCGGTGCGATCTTCGTGCCGGTCGAATCGCGGCCGCCGATCTGGTTGATCAGCGCCTGCACGTGCAGGTTGTCGAAGCGCGCGGTGTGCGAATAGACGTCGGTGTACGCGGTGTTGGTCGCCGGGTCGATCGAATTGATCTCGGTGCGCATCAGGTCGTCGACGCCGGTGCCCGACGGGCCGTTCAGCCAGTCGTAGCCCCACGCGTGCTTGTCGGCCCACGCGGTGCGCGCATTCGGCACGCCGGCCTTCACCGCCTCGAACACCGTGTTGGTCTTCACGTAGTTGTGCGGGTAGACCGGCACGCACTGACCGTTGACCTTCGCATGCGGGATCGCCTGCGGATTGAACGCGCCGCCGCCGTCGAGGTGCACGAGCGCGCCGCCGTTCTGCGCATCGATGCCGGTCGTCTCGTCGAACACGACGTTCCAGCCCTGCTTGCCCGAGCACGTGGTGTCACTCGGCGCGTACAGGTTGCGGTCGTACGACACGTCGTAGAACAGGCCGGCCGTCTTCGGCGAGCCGCCCGTCACGAGCGCGGCGAGGCCCGGGAACGAATCCGACAGGCCCGGCGTATACGCATTCGCATACGTCACACCGCTCTTCGCGAGCACCGCGATGTTCGGACACGTATTCGCGCCGATGCAGCGCGCGAGATCCTGTTCGTGCAGGCCGTCGATGCTCAGCAGCAGCACGTGCTTCACGACGCGGCTCGCCCGGCCGTTGTCCCCGCCCTGAGCGTTGCCGTCCTGTTGCGCCGCATGCACGCCCGCGCTGGCGAGCGCCAGCGCACCCGCCACCATCGCCGCCATTTTCCGTTGCTTGATGAACCTGGAAATCATCACCCCACCTCACCGATTGATGTTGAACCACGTGACCTGCCTTCAGGCGCGCAAAATATCGCCGGATCGTGCGGCGCTCGGATGAAGCGGGGCTTTCTGTTCTCTGTCAAACGTAACCAATCGCAAATGACATCACGCGGTCGCAATCCGCGGCCCTCGCGTGCGCCGGCCCGTGCGGCGGGATTTTTTTTCGGGTTGGCCCGCGACTATTGGCGTGTGATAAAGGGTTTTCCCTGACCCGGAGCACGAGTATGTCGACCCTGGAAGCTCTCCGGTTCGTGCTGGACGATGCACGTACCCCTGAAATCATCCGTCATCACGTCGTCGACGCGCTGCAGTACGCGTTGCGCAACTACGGACCGGTGTTCACCGCGAAGGAAGTTGAATGGCTGACGCAGTGGGACGACGCGCGTCTGCCGCTGGCCGCGAGGAAGGAACTGGACAAGCGCGAACCGGCGATCGCCGGCCGCTGAAAAAAAGCCGCCGCGCCCGACGAGTACGGGCGCGGCGGCGGATGCGGGATGACGGACGGCGGTAACGCTTACTGCAGCCCGAAGTCGACGCGGGTCGTCGCGCCCTTGTCCGAGATGCCCTTCGCATCGAGCTTCGGCGCGACGACGAACATGCGGCTCGAATCGATCTTGCCGTCGAGGTACTGGCGCACGGCCTGCGCGCGCTGCTGCGCGAGCGCACGCAGCGCGTTGTCGTCGGCCGGCGCATGATCGGCGAGCGCCTGCTTCATGTCCGCATCGGGCAGCGTCTTCTGCAGGCCCACCAGGTTGCGCGGCTTCTTGAAGTCGGCGGCCTTGTACGCGCGCGTCAGGTACTTCGAGTATTCGGCCTTGTCGACCTTCACCGACATCGGATCGACGCTCTCGCCCTGCCCGACCACGTCCTTCAGCTTCTGCTGGCGCACCAGCCGCTCGACGTACGCGTCGCGCAGCCCCGGCGTGTCCTGCGCCGGATCGACGCGGCCGATCAGGTCGAGGCGGATCGACGGCTTCTCGGTCAGCATCTTCACGACCGTGTCGAGCTTCTTCTGCTGCGTGTCGGTCAGCGCATACGAGCCCGGCGCGAACTCGACGTAGCCGAGATCCTCGCCGCCTCCGCCGAACGCATTCGCGAGCAGCGTGAACGGCGACGTGACGGCCTTCGCGATCAGGTTCAGCACCGCATGCCAGATCAGCCCGCCGACGCTGAACTCCGGATTCGACAGCGAGCCCGACACCGGCAGGTTCACGTCGATCTGGCCGCGCGTGTTTTTCAAGAGCGAGATCGCGAGCTTCACCGGCAGCTTCGTCGCCGTGTCGTTCTCGACCCGATCGCCGAACGTCAGCTGATCGATGAAGATGTGGTTGTTCGCCGACAGCTGGTCGTTCGCGAGCTGGTAGTGCAGGTCGACGTTGAGCTTGCCCTTCGTGATCGGATAGCCCGCATACTTCGCCGAATACGGCGTGAGGTTGGTCAGCTCGATGTCGTGCGCGGTCGCCGTGAGGTCGAGGGCCGGCTTCTCGATCAGCGGGTTCACCGAGCCCTTGATCGAGATCGGCCCGTTGCCCGCGAGGTTCGCGGCGACGTCGACCGGCGCGGACGTCGTCGAATCCGTGCCGAACGCGCCGACCGTGCCCTTGATCGCGACGAGGTTCGCCGTGTAGTTCGGCTTGATGAAGTTGTCCGTGTACGTGACGCGGCCGTTCTGCAGCACCAGTTCGCCGAAGTGCATCCGCACCGGGTTCTGCGGCTGCGGCGCGGCCTTCACGACCACCGTCGCCGACGCGGCGGCCGGCACGGACGCCTGCTGCGCGGCCGCGGCCGATGCGGCCTGCGCGGCGGCCGGCGGCGTCACGCCCGGCGACAGCGGCACGGGCTCGCCCTTGCTCGCGTCGCGCGTGAGCGACTGCGCAGGGCCCGTCTCCTTCGCGACCACGTCCTTCAGGTTCAGCCGCCCCTGCGCATCGAGCAGCACGCGGCCGTAGAAGTTCGAGAACGTCACGCGCGCGGCGTCGACGTCGGTGCCCTTCTCGTCGTAGTTTGCCTTCAGGTTCGACAGCGCGAGCGAGCGCCAGCCGGCGAACGGGTCGGACGTCGCCTTGTCGAGCATCCGCACGTCGACCAGCGCGACGTCGCCGCGATAGGTCGCGCGCGGCGTGTCCTTCACCTGCGCGAACGTCAGGTTGCCCTGCGCGTTGAGCAGCGCGCTGGCGATCGTCGCGTTCAGCGCGCTGCCGAAGTACGGCTCGAACGCGGCCGCGTCGAGGCGGTTGCCGTTGATCTTCAGGCCGAGCTTCAGCGGCTGCGCGGTCACGTCACCCGTCACGTTCAGCGAGCCCTTGCGGTTCAGCGTCGCTTTCAGTTGCACGGGCAGCGGCTTCGTCAGGTCGTCGCTCACCTTCTGCACCGACAGCTCCAGCGGCTTGATCGCCAGCTTCACCGGACGCGGCGTCGACAGGTCGGTGAAGTTCGCGGACGCCTCCTTCACGTTCAGCGCGTCGATCCGGTAGTGCCACGACGGCGCGGCGGCCTGCGCCTTGCGCGCGACCGTGCGCTTCGGCACCGCCGCCTGCGCGGGTTCGGCGAGCGCCGCGAGATCGATCTTGCCGTCCTTCAGGCGCTTCACGTCGAGCGCGAGCCCGCTTGCGTCGACGCTCGCGATCTCCGCGGTGCGCGCCGCGACGTCGACCTTCGCGATCTTCGCGCTCGCGTCGGGCAGCACGATCGCGGGCGCCTTGTTGTCCGGCGCGGCGATCTTCAGCGATTTCAGGCTGACCGTGCTGTCGGCGACTTCCGCGGCGAGCGGCGTCTTGCCCCAGTCGGTCTTCGCGTTGACGGTCGCGCCGAGCGTGCCGTCGAGCACGCGTGCGCGCGTCGCCTCGCCGAGGTACGGCTGCAGCGCCGGCAGCGCGAGCGCGGCGACCGTCAGCTTCGTGTCGGCCTGCTTCGCGGCGAGATTGAACGCGCCTTCGGCCGTCACGTCGCCGCCGCGCGACAGCGACGTCGACAGCGTGTATTTCGCGGGCGTCTTGCCCTGCAGCGAGAAACCGTCGAGCGTCGCGGCGAGCTTCGTCAGCGACATCGCGGTCGGCGTCGCCGGCACGCGGTCGTCGACGTTGATCGTGCCGCCGTCGATCGCGACATGACGGATCGTCAGATCGAGCGGCGGCGCTTCCTTCGCGGCGGCGCTACGTTCGGCCTTCGCGCCGCTGGCGGCGGCGACGGCGCCGGACGCACTGGACGCACCGGCTGCGGCGGCGACGGCCGACGCGGCCGGCTTGCCAGCCTCGGCCTCGACCTTCGGCGCGGCGGCCGGTTGCGCGACGAGCTTCTCGACGTTCAGCACGCCCTGCTTGTCGCGCGACAGGTCGACCACCGGCCGGTCGATCCGGATCTCGTCGAAGTGCATCGCGTTGCGCAGCGGCTCGAGGCCGGCCGCCGCGACGTGCACGCCGCGCGCGGCGAACAGCGGCGCCGACGCGCGGTCGGTCACCTTCGCGTCGTTCAGGTCGACAGTGCCCGACACGCGCAGCGCCGGCGTCTCGCCGCTCATCACGAAATTGACCGTGAGGTTGCTGCTGAGCAGGCCGCTCGTCACGGCCACCGGCAGCTTCGCCGGCACGTACGAGATCAGCTTCGGCACGTCGAGGCGGTCGAACTTCAGCGCGATCTCCGATTCGCGCGACTGCGCGAACGGCTTGGTCTTGCCGTCGATCGAGATCGGGCTGCCGTCGAAGCGCGCGCGCAGCTTCGGCTCGACGAAGATGTCGGTCTTCGAGGCGAGCGTCGCGATGTACGGGATGCCGAGCGTCCAGTTGTCGACCACGTGCTTTTCGTTCAGCAGGCGATCGTCGAAATCGATCCGGCCGTCGTTGACCTGGATGTTCGACACCGAGAATTGCGTCGGCTTGCTGTCGGGCTTCGGCGTCGGCGACGAGAACTTCTCGATCAGGTCGGTGAAATTGAAGCGCTGCGCATCGTAGCGGACGATGTGAAAGCGCGGCGAGTCGAGTCGGACCTCGTTGACGATCGGCGCGCCGCGGAACAGCGACGACCACGACGGCCGCACGACCAGCTTGCCGATGTCGATGAAATCGCCCTGGCCGCCGCGCTCGCCGAGGTGGATGCCGTCGGCTTCGAGGTTCAGCGTGTACGGGTTCAGCGCGATGCGCTGGATCGTGGCCGGCCGGTCGAGCTGCTTGCTCAACTGCTGTTCGGCGACATGGCGGATCAGCGGCGGCGCCGCGAAGAAGCCGAGCAGTCCGAATAAAACGATGAAGATCAGCACGCCGATGCCGATACGCCGGGTGCGGCGCGAGCGTGCAACGCCGCCGAGGGCATGGAGGGTCGAGGGTACGGTTTCTTTGTCTGCGCTTGCCATGCTTGAATGCCTCGGGAATGGATGCCGGGCCGCACCGGATAACCGGGCGGCCGCGCACGCTATCCCGAAAGTATAGGCTCAGGAGGTGACGGTACGGAGGTCGGGCGCCGCCGCAGCGCCCGCCGGTCGGACAACGGCGGCGGTCAACCGTTCATTTCCGGACGATGACGGGCGGCATCCAGGACCCGTCGCTCGCCTGCGGCTTCGGCGCGTACAGGCGCAACGCGAGCGCGAAATCGGTACGCGGCGCCGGCAGCCAGTTGGCCGCATGCGTGCCGCCCGGCGACGCCGACACGACGATGTCGATCGAGCCGTCATGGTTGCGGCGCAGCCGGTCGCGATCGCCGAGCGAGCGGCGCGCCGACCCGACGTCGGGCAGCGCGCCGTTGGTCGTGTACGGCGTGAGTGTCCAGAATGCGCGCACCGGCGGCAGCGCGCCCGGCGCGAAATGCAATACGTAGCGGTTCGCGCCGTTCAGCGGATGGCCATCGCTGTCGACGCGGGCGACCGCGAGCGTCTCGTCGTCGCGCGTCGCGGTGCCGAACTGCGTGTAGGCCGCGTACGCGCGCAGTGCGTAGTCCTGGCCGTACTTGCCAGCCGTATCGCCGATCCAGCTCCAGCCGTTCGCGTTCAGCAGGTTCGACGGCGCCGCCGCGAGCCGCGCGCGCGCCTCGGCGACGCCGGCCGTCGCGGCCGTCAGACGGTCGCCCGTCCACAGCACCGGGTAGCCGGCCGTCACGCCGATGTCGGCGAGCGATTCCTGCGCGTGCGCGTCGTCGGCCGGCGCCGGATTGTCCTGCAGCGCCCGCGCGAAGCGCGTGAAGAACGCCTTCGGATCGAGCGCGGCGACCTGCTCGGCCGGCGTGCCGCCCCCCACCGCCTCGGACGGCGCGCTGCCCGCATGGACCGCGACCGACGCACCACGCTCGGCGCCGGTGTACACCGACAGCGGCACCACGCGGATCGCGCGCTGCAGCTTCTTCACGTTCGTCAGGTCGCGCCCGCCGCTCGTCTGCAACCGCACTTCGAGCCACGCATTGGCGGACGGCACGTCGACACGCAGCACGCCCTTCGGCAACGTGCCTTGCCAGTCCTTCGCGGCGAAGGCAATCGTTTGCGATCGGCCGGCACCACGGGGGCCGCGTGCGGCGACGCTCGACGACGACCACAGCACGTTGGTCCACATGTCGAGCGCACGCGCGTCCCAGTAGCGGCCGCGCGTGTCGGGCAGCGTGACGATCACGGGTTCGGCGGCGACGTCGAGCCAGCCGGTCGAGTCGAGCGTGTCGACGCCCGGCAGCGGCGGGTTGACCGCGCCGACGGGCGGCAGCGCCTGCGCGTGGCGCAGCGTGTTGAGCGGCGCCTGCCCCGGTTGCGCGCCGTCGCCGCCCGTCGCGGCTTCCTTCGCGACGTCCATCAGCACGAGCGGATACGCATAGATATAGGAGTCGGCAACTTCCGCCCGCATCCAGCCGGTTTTCCGCTGGATCGCGTCCGGTTGCGACGCGCATCCTGCAAGCAACGCCGCAATGGCCAGCGACGCGCACGCGCGTCGCAGAGAAACTGATTCTCGCTGGTTTTCAATCATCGATTACTGGCCGAATATCGTTCTTTTCAGTCAACGCCCTGTTCGTCTCGCGAACGGCTAAAACAGGGCACCCCAGCGTACCCGGATGACCGTTTCGCTACGTTTCGTAACGGTGGGCGCTGATGTCAGGCCGGTATCATAGCGCCTAAGGGCATCCCCCAATATGCCGAATAACGGGTAAAACGGTAGTCGAACTATCAACGAATCTGAAATATTGCACAGGATTCGACAAAAATCTGAAACGGCGCCATCGCGCCGGAATGATGGCTGGACGAGGGCCGTCGACGATGATCGACCAATGGTGTCACTATTGGCACCACAGGCTACGCCAAGCGAATGGAAGAATCCTCGACCAAATGACGCGCAAGCCCGCGAAGGTGCGCTTCATCGATCTGTTCGAGATCTCGCAGGTTCTCGACGCGATCGATCGACTGAAGGAACAGAAATCATGACCCAAGACCACTTTACGTACCGCGTAACGTGGTCCCCGGAGGACGGGGAGCACGTCGGCCTCTGCGCGGAATTCCCGTCTCTTTCGTGGCTCGACGCAACACCGGAGGGCGCACTGGTCGGCATTCGCCGGCTCGTCGCCGACGTCGTGAGCGAGATGACCGCGAACGGCGAGACCGTGCCCGAACCGATCGCCGACCGAACCTACAGCGGCGAATTCAAGGTCCGCATCCCGCCGCAGGCGCACCGCGCGCTGGTCATCCAGGCCGCCGAGCAAGGCGTCAGCCTCAATCGCCTCGCAAGCGCCAAGCTCTGCGCCTGAGCGCACACACCCCGGCACGCTCGGTCGCCCGGTCGTCCGTCCGGAAGCCGGGCGATCGCTTTTTCCGCGTTGTGACAACCTGTGTGCATCGACCTGCGTCGCATCGTCGCCGGCGCTTGACCTTACCATCATGGGAATGTTGATACTGGAACCATTCGCGGCACAAACCGCGCTTTTGGGGAATCCGACATGACTGAACCACTTGCCTCCGCGGCACGGCAAACGATCGCGCTGAGCGTCGACGGCATGCATTGCGGCGGCTGCACGGGCCGCGTGCAGCGCGCGCTGGCCGCCGTGCCGGGCGTCGTCGATGCGGCGGTCGATCTCGATGCACAGGCGGCGACGGTCACCGCTCAGGACACGGTCGAGCCCGACCGGCTCGTCGACGCGATCCGTGAGGCCGGCTACCACGCAGCGGTGCGCGAAGCGGCCGTCGAAGCCGGTGTGGCCACGCCGGCGGCGCGCGAAGCAACGTCGCCTGCGCCGGCCGCCGCCGCGACGATCGAACTCGATATCGATGGCATGACCTGCGCGTCATGTGTGTCGCGCGTCGAAAAGGCGCTCGCGAAGGTGCCGGGCGTCACGCGCGCCTCGGTCAACTTGGCGACCGAACGCGCGACGGTCGACGCGTCGGCCGGGGTTTCCGCCGCGCAATTGGCAGATGCCGTGAAACAGGCCGGCTATGGCGCGACGCCGACAGCGTCGGATACCAATGCCCCGGCCGCCGCCCCGACCCGCCCCGCTACGCCCGCGAGCATCGAACTCGACATCGACGGGATGACCTGCGCGTCGTGCGTGTCGCGTGTCGAGAAGGCGCTCGCGAAAGTGCCGGGCGTCACGCGCGCCTCGGTCAACCTGGCAACTGAACGCGCGACGGTCGACGCGTCGGCCGACGTATCCGCCGCCCAGCTTGCCGAAGCGGTGAAACAGGCCGGCTACGGCGCGACACCGGCGGCCGTCGCCACGCCTGCGGCCCCCGCCACTTCCGCGGCCGCCGACGTCGAACTCGACATCGGCGGCATGACCTGCGCGTCCTGCGCCGGCCGCGTCGAAAAAGCGCTGGCCGCCGTGCCGGGCGTCGCGCGCGCGACGGTCAATCTCGCGACCGAGCGCGCGTCGGTGCACGGCGCCGGCGCACTCGACGCCGCCGCGCTGATCGCCGCAGTCACCGCGGCCGGCTACCATGCATCGCTTCCCGCCGCGTCACCCGCCGGCGCAACGGCCGGCGCCGACGCGCAACCGGCCGGCCCCGCGCCGGACGCCGACGCACGCAAGCGCCGCGAGGCCATCCGCGAACGCAACCTCGTGATCGGCGCCGCCGTGCTGAGCGCGCCGCTCGTCGCGCCGATGCTCGCCGCGCCGTTCGGCCTCGACCTGATGCTGCCCGGCTGGCTCCAGCTCGTGCTCGCGTCGATCGTGCAGTTCGGCTTCGGCGCACGCTTCTATCGCGCGGCCTGGCATGCGGTGAAGGCGCGCACCGGCAACATGGACCTGCTCGTCGCGCTCGGCACGTCGGCCGCGTACGGGCTGAGCCTGTGGATGCTGCTGCGCGATCCCGCGCATCCGGGCCATCTGTATTTCGAAGCGTCGGCCGTCATCGTCACGCTCGTGCGCTTCGGCAAGTGGCTCGAATCGCGCGCGAAGCGCCAGACCACCGAAGCGATCCGTGCGCTGAACGCGCTGCGCCCCGACCGCGCGCGGGTCGTCGAGCACGGCGTCGAACGCGACGTGCCGCTGTCGCAGGTGCGTGTCGGCACGCACGTCAGCATCCGGCCCGGCGAGCGCGTGCCGGTCGACGGGCGGATCGTGTCGGGCCGCTCGCACATCGACGAATCGCTGATCACCGGCGAAAGCCTGCCCGTGCCGAAGGACGACGGCGACGCCGTCACGGCCGGCTCGATCAACGGCGAAGGCGCGCTCGTCGTCGCAACCACCGCGATCGGCGCGGAGACGACGCTCGCGCGCATCATCCGCCTCGTCGAATCCGCGCAGGCCGAGAAGGCGCCGATCCAGCGGCTCGTCGATCGCGTCAGCGAGGTGTTCGTGCCGGCGATCCTCGGCATCGCCGTGCTGACGCTGGTCGGCTGGCTGATCGCCGGCGCCGGGATGGAAACCGCGATCCTCAACGCGGTCGCGGTGCTCGTGATCGCCTGCCCGTGCGCGCTCGGTCTCGCGACGCCGGCCGCGATCATGGCCGGCACCGGCGTCGCGGCCCGGCACGGCGTGCTGATCAAGGACGCGCAGGCGCTCGAACTCGCGCAGCGCACGACCGTGATCGCGTTCGACAAGACCGGTACGCTGACCGAAGGCAAACCGTCCGTGACGGCGTTCGACGCCGTCGGCGTGCCGCGCGACGAAGCGCTCGCGCTCGCGGCGGCCGTGCAGCGGCAGAGCGACCATCCGCTCGCGCGCGCGGTGGTCGCCGCGCATGACGCCGACGTGGCCGCACAGGGCGGCGCAGCCGCGCCGGTCGTCGCGACCGATGCGCGCGCGGTGGCCGGGCGCGGCGTGGAAGCGCACGTCGGCGGGCAACAACTTGCGCTCGGCAGTACGCGCTGGCGCGACGAACTCGGCATCGCGGTACCGCCGGCGCTCGACGCGCGCGCGGCGGAACTCGAACGCGCCGGCAACACGATCTCGTGGTTGATGCGCGCCGATGCGCCGCGCGCGGTGCTCGCGCTGATCGCATTCGGCGACACCGTGAAGCCGGGCGCCCGCGACGCGATCGCGGCGCTGTCGGCGCGCGGCGTCGCGAGCGCACTCGTGACGGGCGACAACCGTGGCAGCGCGGCGGCCGTCGCGGCGGCGCTCGGCATCGGCGAAGTGCACGCGCAGGTGCTGCCCGACGACAAGGCACGCGTCGTCGCCGAGCTGAAGCGCACGCACGGCGGCGTCGTCGCGATGGTCGGCGACGGGATCAACGATGCGCCCGCGCTCGCCGCGGCGGACGTCGGCATCGCGATGGCGACCGGCACCGACGTCGCGATGCACACGGCCGGCATCACGCTGATGCGCGGCGACCCGGCGCTCGTCGCCGACGCGATCGACATCTCGAAGCGCACGTACCGCAAGATCCAGCAGAACCTGTTCTGGGCGTTCGTGTACAACCTCGTCGGCGTGCCGCTCGCGGCGCTCGGCTTGTTGAACCCGGTGATCGCGGGCGCGGCGATGGCGTTTTCCAGCGTCAGCGTCGTAACCAACGCGCTGCTGCTGCGGAGATGGAAAGGCCGCGCGCGTTGAGGCGGCAAGCGGTGAATGGCGGACGGCCGAACGGGCCGTTCGGCGTTCGATCGGCAGGAAGGATCGGGAAGACAGCCGGCTACGCAGTGCGCCGAACCGACAGCACGTGACGATGCATCGCGATGCCGGCGGATTCAGTTCGACACGACCGGTTTGATCAACGTCGTCGTGATCGGCGCGAAGCCGCATGCACGATACAGCGCACGCGCCGCCGCGTTGTGATTGAAGACCGACAGCCCGATCTCGGTGACGCCGTACCGGCGCGCCTCGGCATCGAGCGCATCGAGCGCGCGCGTGGCCCAGCCCTGGCGGCGCCGGGACGGGACGATGTCGAGGTCGTAGATGAACAGCGTGCGGTTCGGCCCTTCGGGGACGATCGCGTACCAGAGGTCGCCCACCGTGTCGCCGCTGGCGCCATCGATGAGTGTGACGAGGGTCTGGCCGGCGGTCAGCAGGCCGTCCGGCAGCAGCGTGTCGAAACAGGCGCGCGCACGGTCGGGCGCGTCTTCGACAGCATTTTGTCCGGAGGAAACGAGGTCGCGCGCGTAGCCGTCGATGGCTCGCGTGCGGTACGCGTGGAATTCGCCGGCCGTCATCGGCCGCATCTGCAACATGGCCCGGTCGCCGTGAACGGAATCGGACTTCCAGTGTAGCGGGACACTCGCACCGGCGCGCGATGCGGCGGTGGACACGGGCAGGCAGGTGCGGCGGACGCCGCGCCGAATCAGCGAATCAGCGAATCAGCGAATCAGCGAATCAGCGAATCAGCGAATCAGCGAATCAGCGACGGTACAGGACGATCGGCACGAGGTGCGCACGACGCACGCGCTCGGCTTCGGCACGACGCGCGGCGTACGAGTATTCGGCGTCGAGCGGCAGGTGCGGGGACACGAACAGGTCGTCGATCTTTTGCAGCAGGGCGAGGATGAAGCTCATGTGAGACTCCTGACAGATGTGACTAGGGTTTTCCCTTAGATGACCTCCATTCTAAGGGTTTTCCCTTAACTCTGCCAGTGCGCTGCATCGGTTTGCCGCACGCACGCGACAGCCGCGCGTCGGTGCGAAACGGCGATCCTTGCTGCGCCGGGCTTCCGGGATAGGGTCGAAACGATTAACGCGTGCGGCGGACCCGCTTTGCGACGGCCGCCTCGCGGTTCGCGTTGCGTTGCAGCCGGTCGACTTGCGACAGCAGCGCTTCGTGGTGCTCCTCGAGCGTCATCAGCGTGGCCTGCTGCGTCGACAGGTCGGCCGCGAGACGATCGATCCGTTGCTGCTTGGTGGCGACGTCCTGCTTCAGATGCGCGATCTGCCGCGTTTGCAGCACCAGCGCGACGAGCCCCGCCAGCACGACGACGGCCAGCGCGAGCAGCAAGCGGTTGACGCGGCGCATCTCGCGATCGGCCGCGCGGGTCAGGCCGTCGACGTCGGCCTGCAGCGCGGCGAGCCGGTCGGTCAGCGGGCGCAGGTGGGTGTCCGGATCGAAGGCCGGCGCGGCCGGTTGCGTACGCTCGGACGATGGCCTGGTCACGAACGACGCGACGGATGCCACCGGCTGTGCAACCGGCGACGGCGAAGCGTCGGGCTGCGCCGCTGCGTCGCGAGGCTTCGCGAATGGCGTGGCGATGACCGGTTCGGGCGGCTGTGCGGACGGTGCCTGCGTCTGCGGCTCGGCCGGCGCAGCCGGGACCGACGGCGGGTTCGAATCGACCGCTTCCGGCTTCGAATCGACGCTCGGCGCAACCGGCACGGCCGGCGTCGCCGCCGCTTCGTTGGCACCGGCAGCCGCCCGGCGTTTGCCGCCCGACGACGCGCGGCGTTCCTTCGCGGCATCACCGGAAGATTTCCCTTCGCGGGATTTGACGACCGCCGCCTCGACTGCAGGCTGCGCGGCTTCGGCGTCTGCTGCTTGCGATTCGACCGTCCGCGCCGCAACGCCATCGGCGGCTTGCAGCTTCGTCGCCGCCTTCGCGGCACCGTCGATCACGGGACCATCGATCTTCGTGGCGGCGCCAGCGCCCGCGGGCAAATCGGCGGCCTGCGCTGCAAGACGCTCTGCGGATGCGCTGTAGACGTTCGCGGCCGTCCCGCCTTCAGGCGTCGAAACGGCCTCGACCGCCGCAACCGTCGCCGCCGCACTCTCCGCTTCCGCACGCGTTGCCACGGCCGCATCCGCTGGCGGACTGAACCCGTCCAGCATGGCCTGTCGACCGTCGTCGACACCGGCTGCCGCATCGCCCTCCACGCTCGCTTCATCGTGCGCCGCCACCGGCATGCGCTCGCCCGGCTCGAGCACCGGATCGCCGAACAGGTCGAGCGTCCGTTCGTCGCGCGGCGCGTCGCCGGCCGGCGCGCTGCCGGATCGTGCCGTCGCCCGGGCGGACGTGCTGCCTGCGGCAGCGGCCGAGCGCTGGCGCGAACGGGCCGACGAACGGGTGGAACGGGAGCGGGAGCGAGGCGTGGAAACGGATTCGGTCATGGAAATCGGATGGCGGGGCCCGCAAGCGCGGACCCGGATGTCGAACGGAATCGGTGATCGGCCATTGTCGCACGCCCCGCAACCGATTCACGCTATTCGTCGCCCGACAGCCCGTTCCCGCCGTCGAAACGCGTGACGCCCGGCAGCGCGCGCAGCTTGTCGCAGATCGCCTTGTATTCGAGTTCCGACACGCGCGCCAGCGCGATGCGCACCTCGTCCTGCTCGCCCGTGTCGTCCGCGCGCTGCACGATGAACTGCTTCACGCGCGCACTGTCGGGGCCGAGCGCCGCATGCAGCGAATCGAACGTCAGCGTGCCGCCGGCCACCGTCAACGCGAGCTGGCGCCGCTGGCGCACCGTGAAATAGCGCCGCTCCAGCGGCTTGATGCCGGCCAGGATGATCAGGATGATGATGGTCGCCGAAATGGACGCGACATAGAGCCCGCCGCCCACCGCCAGGCCGATCGCGGCGACCGACCACAGGCTCGCGGCCGTCGTCAGCCCGCGCACGATCTCGCCGCGCAGCAGGATCGAGCCCGCGCCGAGGAAACCGATGCCCGACACGACCTGCGCGGCGATCCGCGACGGATCGAGCACGACGTGGTCGCTGGTGCCGAGCACGTCGGCGAAACCGAACGCCGACACGATCATGATCAGGGTCGAGCCGACGCACACCAGCATGTGCGTGCGCAGGCCGGCCGCCCACGACAGGCGCTCGCGCTCGAAGCCGATGACGCTGCCGAGCGCCGCCGCGAGAACGAGCCGCATCACGAGTTCCAGGTTGCTGAGCATCCTATTTCTCTCCTTTTTTTGGTGCCGGCCGCGCGGAATGTTTTATCCTTGGCCCCGGCCGCGCCGATTCTCCGGGCCGCGCCGACACGTTTCGATCCAAGCGCTCAACCCCGCCATGTCCGTTTCCGACTCCGCTTCCGCCCAGGCCGCCCAGCTGCGCCACCATTTCGCGCACGTCGTCTTGCCGATCTGGCGGGGTTCAGGGTTCGACCCAGCATTGCAACTGCCGTTCGAGGCCGTCGATCCGGCCACCCATGCGCCGCTGCCCGTGACCCGTTATCGCGCAATGGCGTGCGCAAGGCAACTGTTCGTGTTCGCGCAGGCCGGCGACACCGCGCACGCGGCCACGCTGTTCGACGCGCTGTGCCGGCACTTTCGCGACCCGCGCCACGGCGGCTGGATCTACAGCGTCGACGCGCAGGGCGCGCCGCTCGATACGACCAAGGATCTCTATACGCATGCGTTCATCGTGTTCGCATGCGCCGCGTGGCATGCGGCGTCGGGCGACGCCGCCGCGCGCACGGTGGCCGAAGCAACCGCCGCGCTGATCCAGGACCGCTTCGCGCCGCGCCCCGGCGACGCGCTGCTCGATGCCGCGCGCCACGCCGATTTCTCGTCGTCCGGCAGCGGCGCGCTGCAGAATCCGCTGATGCATCTGACCGAAGCGTGGCTCGCGGCCGCCGATGCGTTCGGCGATACCGCGTTCGACGATGCGCTCGCGCGCACCGCGCAGGCCGTCGAGCGCACGTTCGTCGATGCGGCGACCGGCTGCGTGGCCGAGCTGCCGCTCGGCGCGGCCGACAACCGTTTCGAGCCCGGCCATCAGTTCGAGTGGTTCTATCTGGTGGATGCGGCCGGTGCGCGGCTCGCGCGGACCGGGCTGCCCGCCGCGCTGTCGCGCGCGTTCGCGTTCGCCGAGCAGTACGGCGTCGATCCGCGGACGGGCGGCGTGTGCGCGGCGCTCGACGCGCACGGCGCATGCATCGACGGCACGCAGCGGATCTGGGCGCAGACCGAATACCTGCGCGCGCTGGCGACGCACGGCGGCACGCCGGCCTCCGCGCCGCTCGCGCGGCAGATCGAGCGGTTCGCCGCGCGCTTCCTGCATCCGCGCGGCTGGTTCGAGTGCAAGACGGCGGACGGGCAGGTGTCGCGCGCCGACATGCCGTCGACGACGCCCTACCACCTCGCGACCGCCTACGCGGCGCTGCCGACCGGCGCGTAACCCGCCGCGGCGAACGACGGCGCCGCGCGCTCGCCATGCGCGGCGCGCCCGTCGCCCAGTTCGAACACCGACACCGCCTGCATCAGGTGCGCGGTCTGGTCGTTCAGCGACGCGGCGGCCGCCGCGACTTCCTCGACCAGCGCCGCGTTCTGCTGCGTGAGCTGATCCATCTGCGTGACGGCCTGGTTCACCTGCTCGATCCCGACGCTCTGCTCGACCGACGCCGCGGTTATCTCCGACATCGTCTGCACGACCCGCGTGATCGACGCCGACACCGTGCGCATCGCGTCGCCGGCGCGCTCGACGAGCGCCGCACCGCCGTTGATCTGCGCGACCGAATCCTCGATCAACGCCTTGATCTCCTTCGCCGATTGCGCGCTGCGCTGCGCGAGCGAACGCACTTCGCCCGCGACCACCGCGAAGCCGCGCCCCTGTTCGCCGGCCCGCGCGGCCTCGACCGCCGCGTTCAGCGCGAGGATGTTGGTCTGGAACGCGATGCCGTCGATCACCGAGATGATCTCCGCGATCCGCCCCGAACTCTGCGCGATGCCGCGCATCCGGTCGATCACGCTGTCGACCACGCCGCCGCCGTGGCTCGTCGCTTCGAGCGCCGCGTCGGCCAGCGCGCTCGCCGCGCGGGCGCTGTCGGTGTTCTGCCGGACCGTCGCGGTCAGTTCCTCCATGCTCGCGGCGGTTTCCTCGAGCGACGCGGCCTGTGTGCCCGTGCGCGCCGACAGGTCGGCGTTGCCGCCCGCGATCTCGCCCGCGCCGAGGTGAATCGCGTCGGACGCCTGGCGCACCGTGCGCACGGTGCCCGCGATGCTCGTCTGCATCGCGGCGAGGCCGCGCAGCATCCGGTCGATCTCGAACACGCCGCCCGCCTGCACGGCTTCGTCGAGACGGCCTTGCGCGATCCGCTCGAAATGGCGGCCGGCCTGCTCCAGCGGCGCGACGACCGCGCGCCGCGCGGCCGCGTAGATCGCCGCGCTCGCCGCGAGCATCGCCACCAGCAGCACGATGCCGACCGACTTGAACCACAGCATGCCGCCGTCGATGGTGTCGAGCGCCGCGCGGCTCGACGTGCCGCCATAGTCGGTGAAGCGATGCAGCTCGGCGATGTACGCGTCCTGGAAGCCCTGGGTCGGCTGGTCGAGGAACGCCTGGATGTTGTCGGCGTCGAGGAACTGCACGAGTTCGCCCAGCGCGCCGCGCAGCGCGCGATAGCGCTCGGTGAGCGCCGCGACGCGCGCGCGGTTGGTGTCGTCGACCGCCTGCGCGGCCGTCAGTACGGCGAACGCCTTGTCCGCTTGCGCGAGCGACGTGCCCGCGTGGCGGATGATGTCTTCGGGCTTCGGCCCGCCGCGCACCATCCGCGTGCCGGCACGCGACAGGTTGATGCGCGCGTCGAGCAGTTGCTCGGTCGCCCGGCTGGCCGCGTCGACCTGCGCGATCGCGACATTCGACAGATCGTCGACGCCGCTGCGCGTCGACGTGAGCGCCCAGAAGCCGAGCGCTTCGATCGCGAACAGGAAGAGACAGAACACGGTCAACACGCCGAGCAGACCCGACGCGAGCTTGATTTTTCCGAACATGGGGGATTCCTGGAGAGCGGACGATGAGGCGATGCCCCGGCATTAGCGGCATTTCTTCGTCGGACTTTAGGCGGAATCAGCGGCAACGCAGGTCAAGTGCGCGCTTCGCTCGCGCATTCGCGTCGAATCGCCCGCAAACGCGGAGATCTTGTGTATTCGACGCAATAATCGCGTTGCATCGCGCCGGGATTTGCACGAAACGCGGACGAATTTCCTTGCTTATCCGGAGCCCCCTTCCTAGAGTTCAGCGCAAGCGGGCACTCATTTCGAAGGAAAGTTCGATGACCGACATCACGGACCACGCGCGCGGCGCATTGCGCGCGCAGCCGTTCAGCATGCTGCTGGGCACGGAGCTGATGCACATCGGCGACAACGAAGTGTCGCTGTGCCTGCCCGTGCGCGAGGAATTGCGGCAGCAGCACGGTTTCGTGCACGGCGGCGTCATCAGCTATCTCGCGGACAACGCGCTGACGTTCGCCGGCGCGCTCGTGCTCGGCCCGCGCGTGATCACCGCCGAATACAAGATCAACTATCTGCGGCCGGCCGTGAACGGCACGCTCGTCGCCCGCGCGAAGCTCGTCTACGCTGGCCGGCACCAGGCGACCTGCCAGTGCCATGTGTTCGTCATCGACGGCGATCACGAGCGGCTCGTCGCGATCGCGCAAGGCACGATCAACCGCGTCGGCGACGGCAAGATGCCGGATGCGCCGGTGGAAACGGCGTGAGAACGGCCTGAACGGCCGGCGCCCAATATCGCGGCCGCCTGGCGCCCAAGTCGCGCCGCTAGGCCGCGTCGTCCCCCACCAGCGGCAAAAACCGCGGCGCCACCCGCGCCCGCACGTTCCCGTGCTCATCCGTCCGATAGATCCCGCGCGCCGCGTTGTGCGGGTGCACGGCCGCGTCGGCCACGCTCAGCACCGGCGCGAAACACGCATCGGTGCCTTCGAGCAGCGCGCGCCAGTGCGCGGACGGCTGCCGCGCGAACACGTCCGCGAAACGCGCCTTCAGCGCGGGCCAGCGCGCCCGGTCGTACTGCGACGCGGGATCGACGTCGGTCAGCCCGAGCCGTTCGACCAGCAGCGCATAGAACGGCGGTTCGAGCGCGCCGATCGTCACGCATTCGCCGTCCGCGCAGCGATACACGTCGTAGAACGGCGCGTCGTGGAACAGGCTCGGCTGCGCGCCGTCGAGCTGGCCGTTCGCGCGCGCCCACAGCGCGAGCGAACCGAGCATCGACACGATGTCGACGATCGCGCCGTCGACCACCCGCCCCGGGCCGCCGCCGCGCACGTCGAGCAATGCGCAGACGATGCCGAACGCGAGCCCGAGCGCGCCGCCCGCATCGCCGACGACCGTCGGCGGCACGCCGGGCCGACCGTCGCGCGGCGCGGACAGCGACAGCAGCCCGGTCAGCGCGACGTAGTTCAGGTCGTGCCCGGCCGCGGCTGCCAGCGGTCCATCCTGGCCCCAGCCGGTCATGCGCCCGTAGACCAGCGTCGGATTGCGGCGCGCGCAAACGTCGGGCCCGAGGCCCAGCCGCTCCATCACGCCGGGCCGCAAGCCCTCGATGAGCGCATCGGCTTGCGCGATCAGATCGAGCGCGGCGTCACGCCCGGCCGGCGCCTTCAGGTCGAGTTCGACGATCGTCTTGCCTTCGCGCAGCAGATCGCCGTCGCGAGCCCGCAGCGCGTCCGGCGCGCTGGTTCGGCCGGACGGGCGCGCGATCAGCGTGATGCGCGCGCCCATGCCGGCGAGCATCCAGCCCGCGAGCGGGCCGGGGCCGAGCCCTTCGAATTCGACGATGTGGATGCCGGCAAGCGGCGCGGCGAGTGACATGCGATTCTCCTGTCGATCAGCGCTAGCGCTTTAGCGCTTACGCCGACCCCATGCTTCGCGGTCGGCCAGCGTTGGCGCGTTGGCGCGTTGGCGCGTTGGCGCTGACGCCAATTCCATGCTGCGCTATCGGCCGCCGTCCGCGCTTCGTGACGGACTCAGGTCCGGCGCCTTGCGTGCCGGATTGCCTCCGTCACGCATACGCGAAACAAAAAATCCCTGCGCAGCAGGTCCGCCGCGCAGGGATCGCTCAAGGGTCGGCGGCGCCGGTTTGCACGCGCTACCCGCCGAGCATCAGAACGCATCCCCCGGCACCCGCACCCAGCCTTCCATCAACACGCGCGCGCTGCGGCTCATGATCGCCTTCGTGACGGTCCACTCGCCGTTCTCGCGCCGCGCTTCCGCGCCGACGCGCAGCGTGCCCGACGGATGGCCGAAGCGCACCGCGTGGCGTTCGCCGCCGCCCGCCGCGAGATTGACGAGCGTGCCGGGGATCGCCGCGGCCGTGCCGATCGCGACCGCCGCCGTGCCCATCATCGCGTGGTGCAGCTTGCCCATCGACATCGCGCGCACCAGCAGGTCGACATCGCCCGCGTTCACGCGCTTGCCGCTCGACGCGACGTAGTCGGCCGGCTTCGCGACGAACGCGATCTTCGGCGTGTGCTGCCGCGTCGCGATTTCGTCGAGCGTGTCGATCAGGCCCATCCGCAATGCGCCGTGCGCACGGATCGTCTCGAATTTGTCGAGAGCCTTCGGGTCGCCGTTGATCGCGTCCTGCAGCTCCGTGCCCGTGTAGCCGATCGCTTCCGCGTCGACGAAGATCGTCGGGATGCCTGCGTTGATCATCGTCGCCTTCAGCGTGCCGATGCCCGGCACCGCGAGATCGTCGACGAGGTTGCCGGTCGGGAACATCGCGCCGCCCGCGCCTTCTTCCTCGGCGGCCGGGTCCATGAATTCGAGCTGCACCTCGGCGGCCGGGAACGTGACGCCGTCCAGCTCGAAGTCGCCCGTCTCCTGCACCGCGCCGTTCGTGATCGGCACATGGGCGATGATCGTCTTGCCGATGTTCGCCTGCCAGATCCGCACGGTCGCGACGCCATCGCGCGGCACGCGCGCCGGATCCACCAGCCCGCCGCTGATCGCGAACGGGCCGACCGCCGCCGACAGGTTGCCGCAGTTGCCGGTCCAGTCGACGAACGCGCGGTCGATCGCGACCTGACCGAACAGGTAGTCGACGTCGTGCCCCGGCCGCGTGCTCTTCGACACGATCACCGTCTTGCTGGTGGACGACGTCGCGCCGCCCATCCCGTCGATCTGCTTGCCGTACGGATCGGGGCTGCCGATCACGCGCAGCAGCAGCGCGTCGCGCGCGGCGCCCGGCGTCTGCGCGGCGTCCGGCAGATCTTGCAGCCGGAAGAACACGCCCTTGCTGGTGCCGCCGCGCATGTAGGTCGCGGGAATCCTGATTTGAGGAATATGAGCCATGTCTGTGTTCTCAATGTGCGCCGGTCAGGCTGCCTGCGACGATTCGAGGAAGTCCTGCGCGAACCGCTGCAGCACGCCGCCCGCTTCGTAGATCGACACTTCCTCGGCCGTATCGAGCCGGCACGTCATCGGCACCTCGACGCGTTCGCCGTTCCTGCGATGAATCACGAGCGTGAGATCGGCGCGCGGCGTGCGCTCGCCGATCACGTCGAAGGTCTCGGTGCCGTCGATGCCGAGCGTCGTCCGGTTGGTGCCCGGCTTGAACTCGAGCGGCAGCACGCCCATCCCGATCAGGTTCGTGCGGTGGATGCGCTCGAAGCCTTCGGCGGCGATCGCCTCGACGCCCGCGAGCCGCACGCCCTTCGCGGCCCAGTCGCGCGACGAGCCCTGGCCGTAGTCGGCGCCGGCCACGACGATCAGCGGCTGCTTGCGATTCATGTACGTCTCGATCGCTTCCCACATCCGCATGACCTTGCCTTCCGGCTCGACGCGAGCGAGCGAGCCCTTCTTCACCGCGCCGTCGACGACCGCCATCTCGTTGACGAGCGTCGGGTTCGCGAAGGTCGCGCGCTGCGCGGTCAGGTGGTCTCCCCGGTGCGTCGCGTACGAGTTGAAGTCTTCTTCCGGCAGGCCCATCTTCGCGAGGTACTCGCCGGCCGCGCTGTTCGGCAGGATCGCGTTCGACGGCGACAGGTGGTCGGTCGTGATGTTGTCGCCGAGCACCGCCAGCGGGCGCATGCCCTTCAGCGTGCGCTCGCCGGCCAGCGCGCCTTCCCAGTACGGCGGACGGCGGATGTACGTGCTCTGCGCGCGCCAGTCGTACAGCGGCGCCGCGCGCTCGCCCGCATCGGCGCTGCGCGCGAACATCGGCTCGTAGACCTTGCGGAACTGCTCGGGCTTCACGCTCGACGCGACGATCGCGTCGATCTCCTCGTCGGTCGGCCAGATGTCCTTCAGCGTGACGGGCTGGCCGTCCGGATCGTGGCCGAGCACGTCACGCTCGATGTCGAAGCGGATCGTACCGGCGATCGCATACGCGACCACGAGCGGCGGCGATGCGAGGAACGCCTGCTTCGCATACGGGTGAATGCGGCCGTCGAAGTTGCGGTTGCCGGACAGCACGGCCGTCGCGTACAGGTCGCGATCGACGATCTCCTGCTGGATCTTCGGATCGAGCGCGCCCGACATCCCGTTGCAGGTCGTGCACGCGAACGCGACGATGCCGAAGCCGAGCTTCTCGAGTTCGGGCAGCAGGTTCGCCTCTTCCAGATACAGCTCGACCGCCTTCGAGCCGGGCGCGAGCGAGCTCTTCACCCACGGCTTGCGCGTGAGGCCCTTCGCGTTCGCGTTGCGTGCGAGCAAGGCGGCGGCGATCACGTTGCGCGGGTTGCTGGTGTTCGTGCAGCTCGTGATCGCGGCGATGATCACCGCGCCGTCGGGCATCTCGCCCGGCTTCTCTTCCCACTGGCCGGCGATGCCGCGCGCGGCGAGATCCGACGTCGGCAGCCGCTTGTGCGGGTTCGACGGGCCGGCCATGTTGCGCACGACGCTCGACAGGTCGAACGTCAGCGTGCGCTCGTACTGCGCGTTCGCGAGCGTATCGGCCCACAGGCCCGCTGCCTTCGCGTAGGTCTCGACCAGCTTCACCTGCTCGTCGCTGCGGCCGGTGAGGCGCAGGTAGTCGATCGTCTGGCCATCGATGAAGAACATCGCGGCCGTAGCTCCATATTCGGGCGCCATGTTCGAGATCGTCGCGCGATCGCCGAGCGTGAGGCTCGCCGCGCCTTCGCCGCGGAATTCCAGGTACGCGCCGACCACTTTTTCCTTGCGCAGGAACTCGGTCAGCGCGAGCACCACGTCGGTCGCGGTGATGCCGGGCTGACGCTTGCCGGTCAGCTCGACGCCGACGATGTCGGGCAGGCGCATCCACGACGCGCGGCCGAGCATCACGTTCTCGGCTTCGAGCCCGCCGACGCCGATCGCAATCACGCCGAGCGCGTCGACGTGCGGCGTGTGGCTGTCGGTGCCGACGCAGGTGTCCGGGAACGCGACGCCATCCTGCGCCTGGATCACCGGCGACATCTTCTCGAGGTTGATCTGGTGCATGATGCCGTTGCCCGGCGGGATCACGTCGACGTTCTCGAACGCCTTCTTCGTCCACTCGATGAAGTGGAAGCGATCCTCGTTGCGGCGATCCTCGATCGCGCGGTTCTTCGCGAACGCGTCCGGATCGAAGCCGCCGCATTCGACGGCGAGCGAGTGGTCGACGATCAGCTGCACCGGCACGACCGGGTTCACCTTCGCCGGGTCGCCGCCGCCGTCCGCGATCGCGTCGCGCAGGCCGGCGAGATCGACGAGCGCCGTCTGCCCGAGGATGTCGTGGCACACCACGCGCGCCGGGAACCACGGGAAATCGCGTTCACGCTTGCGCTCGATGATCTGCTTCAGCGAATCGGCGAGGATCGCCGGATCGCAGCGGCGCACGAGGTTTTCGGCAAGCACGCGCGACGTGTACGGCAGCGTGTCGTACGCGCCGGGCGCGATCGCGTCGACCGCGGCACGCGCGTCGAAATAGTCCAGCGACGTGCCGGGCAGGGGTTTGCGGTTGGCGGTATTCATGATGTGGGGCGGAAATCTGGGTATGACGTTCCGCGCGCGCCGGCGGCCCGCATCCTCACGGGCGCCGGCACGCGCGGCGGGCGTTTCAGCGCTTCTCGATCGGCACGAACTGCAGGTCTTCCGGGCCCGTGTAGTTCGCGCTCGGGCGGATGATCTTGTTGTCGATGCGTTGCTCGATGATGTGCGCGCTCCAGCCGGACGTACGCGAGATCACGAACAGCGGCGTGAACATCGCGGTCGGCACGCCCATCATGTGATACGACACGGCGCTGAACCAGTCGAGGTTCGGGAACATCTTTTTCGCGTCCCACATCACCGATTCGAGGCGCTCGGCGATGTCGTACAGCTTCAGGTCGCCCGCTTCCTTCGACAGCTTGTGCGCGACGCCCTTGATCACCTTGTTGCGCGGATCGGAGATCGTATAGACCGGGTGACCGAAGCCGATCACCACTTCCTTGTTCTCGACGCGGCGGCGGATGTCGGCTTCGGCGTCGTCAGGCGAGCTGTAGCGGCTCTGGATTTCGTACGCGACTTCGTTCGCGCCGCCGTGCTTCGGCCCGCGCAGCGCGCCGATCGCGCCGGTGATCGCCGAGTAGATGTCCGAGCCCGTGCCCGCGATCACGCGCCCCGTGAACGTCGATGCGTTGAATTCGTGCTCCGCGTACAGGATCAGCGACGTGTGCATCGCCTCGACCCACGACTTCGACGGCGTCTTGCCGTGCAGCAGGTGCAGGAAGTGGCCGCCGATCGAGTCGTCGTCGGTTTCCGTCTCGATGCGCTTGCCGTTGTGCGAGAAGTGATACCAGTACAGCAGCATCGAGCCGAGCGACGCCATCAGGCGGTCGGCGATGTCGCGCGCTCCCGGCAGGTTGTGGTCGTCCTTTTCCGGCAGCACGGTGCCGAGCACCGACACGCCGGTGCGCATCACGTCCATCGGATGCGCCGACGCCGGAATCTGCTCGAGCGCGGCCTTCAGCGCGCTCGGCAGGCCGCGCAGCGCGCGCAGCTTGGTCTTGTACGCAGCCAGTTCGGTCAGGTTCGGCAGCGTGCCGTGCACCAGCAGGTGCGCGATTTCCTCGAATTCGCACGATTCGGCGACGTCGAGAATGTCGTAGCCGCGATAGTGCAGGTCGTTGCCGGTCTTGCCGACCGTGCACAGCGCGGTGTTGCCGGCCGTCACGCCCGACAGCGCCACCGACTTCTTCGGCTTGAATGCGCCTGCGGCGGCCGGTGCTGCTGCGTCTTTCGTCTCGCTCATGTTTTGTTTCTCCAATGGGTATCGGGGGATGCGGGCCGCGTTACTTCTTGCCCTGCGCGAACAGTTCGTCGAGCTTGCGCTCGTATTCGTGATAGCCGAGGAAGTCGTACAGCTCGGCGCGCGTCTGCATCGTCGGCACGGCCGCCTTCTGCGTGCCGTCGCGGCGCAGCGTTTCGTAGAAGTTCAGCGCGGCCTTGTTCATCGCGCGATACGCGCCGCAGCAGTACAGCGCGATGTCGACGTTCGCCTCGCGCAGTTCGTCGACGGTGAACAGCGGCGTCGAGCCGAATTCGGTCAGGTTCGCGAGGATCGGCACCTTCACGGCGGCCTTGAAGCGGCGGTAGTCGTCGAGCGTCTTCATCGCTTCCGGGAAGATCATGTCCGCGCCGGCTTCGACGTACGCGACCGCGCGCTCGATCGCCGAGTCGATCCCTTCCGCGGCGGCCGCGTCGGTGCGCGCCATGATCACGAACTGGTCGTCGGTACGCGCATCGACCGCGGCCTTCACGCGATCGACCATTTCGTCGATCGGCACGACTTCCTTGCCAGGACGGTGGCCGCAACGCTTCTGGCCGACCTGGTCCTCGAGGTGCACGGCCGCGACGCCGGCGTTGATGAACGAGCGGACCGTGCGCGCGATGTTGAATGCACCGCCCCAGCCCGTGTCGATGTCGACCAGCAGCGGCAGGTCGGTCGCGTTGGTGATCCGGTTCGCGTCGATCAGCACGTCTTCCATCGTGCTGATGCCGAGGTCGGGGATGCCGAGCGAGTTCGCGGCGACGCCGCCGCCCGACAGGTACACGGCCTTGAAGCCGACGGCCTGCGCCATCTTGGCCGCGTACGCGGTGATCGCGCCGACCACCTGCAGCGGCTGCTCGGCCGCGACTGCCGCGCGGAACTTCGCGCCGGCGCTCTGAAGATGCGTATTGCTCATGAACGGCCTCCTGATGGAATGCCCGATAACAGCAAGGACCGGGCCAGCTTGCGAAACGTCGCTAACCCACTGATTCTTAAGCACCCGCCCCGGGCGAGGCGGCGCCGGAATATTTCAATTCGGCAATTTCGTGTTTCAAAAATGAAATCGCGCGCGCATAATCGGCGGTCATGGACCTCTCTTCGACCAAGCCCGTCGGCCCGGCCGACCGCACGGTGCGTCCGCGCATCTGGGCAATGGGCATCAGCCGCCTGCGCGACCTGTTTCGCGAGATCGCCGGCGAGTTCGACGAACGCGCCGACGTGCGCATCGTGACGCGCGCCTATGAGGATGCGCTCGGCGCGATCGCCGAGGCTGGCACCGCGCGGCCCGACGTGATCGTCGCGGCCGGCTCGAACGGCGGCTTCCTGAAAACGCGTGCGCAGGTGCCGGTGGTGGTCGTGTCGCCGACCGGCTTCGACGTGATGCAGGCGCTCGCGCGCGCGCGACGCGACGCGACGCGGATCGCGCTCGTCAGCGCCGGCGAAACGCCGCCCGAAGTGCGTCGCTTCGTCGCCGCGTACGGCCTCGACGTGCAGTTTGCGTCATATCAGTCCGCGCAGGAAGCGGAAGCCTGCGTGCACGACCTGCGCGATCGCGGCATCGAGACGATCGTCGGCCCCGGCCTCGTCACCGATCTCGCGGCCAGCGCCGGCATGGGTGCGGTGTTCCTGTATTCGCACGCGTCGGTGCGCAAGGCCGTCGAGACGGCGCTCGAAGTCGCGTATGCGACGCACGCCGAGGCATTCCGCCGCCAGCGGCTCGACACGCTGCTGCAGCATCTGCGTGACGGTGTGGTCGCGCTGGACGCGCACGGCCGCGTCGAGGCGATCAACGAACGGCTCGCGTCGGCGCTCGGGGTCGAACCCGCGGCGGCCGTCGGCCGCGCGCTCGTCGACCTGCGGCCCGAACTGCGCACACTGCGCGGCGAGGACGGCGACGCGCTCGCGACCGTGCGCGGCGTGCGCTACGTCGTGCATCGCGGGCCGCTGGTCGATCGCGGCGTCACGTCGGGCAGCGTGCTGACGTTCCAGGAATCGCGCGCGGTCGAACGGCTCGATCGCGCGCTGCGTTCGCAACCGACCACGCAGCAGTTCGCGGCCCGCTATGCGCTCGACGACGTGGTCGGCGCCTCGGCGCCGATGACGCGCGTACGCGAGCTCGTGCGCCGCTATGCGAAATCCGACGCGACCGTGCTCGTGCTCGGCGAAAGCGGCACCGGCAAGGAAATGATTGCGCAGAGCCTGCATGCGCTGTCCGCGCGGCGCAGCTATCCGTTCGTCGCGGTCAACTGCGGCGCGTTTCCGGAAGCGCTGCTCGAGAGCGAACTGTTCGGCTATGAGGAAGGCGCATTCACCGGCGCGCGGCGCGGTGGCAAGACCGGCCTGTTCGAGGCCGCGCATCGCGGCACGCTGTTTCTCGACGAAATCGGTGAGATGCCGCCGTCGCTGCAGAGCCGGCTGCTGCGCGTGCTGCAGGAACGCGAGGTGATCCGCCTCGGCTCGACCGAGCCGATCCGCATCGACGTGCGCGTGATCGCCGCGACGCACCGGCCGTTGCTCGCGGCCGTCGAGGCCGGCACGTTCCGCGCGGATCTCTATTACCGGCTCAACATCCTGAACGTCGGCCTGCCGCCGCTGCGCGAACGCGCGGCCGACATTCCCGCGCTCGCGGCGACACTGCTCGTGCAGGCCGCGCGGCGCGAGCCGCGTCTCGCCGAACGCGTGCGCGACACCGACGACGCGCTGCGCGTGCTCGGCGCGACGCAAGCGACGCTCGCGCGCTACCGCTGGCCGGGCAACGTGCGCGAGTTGCAGAACGTGGTCGAGCGGATCGCGGTGGAGCTGGCCGAGGACGTCGACGAGAGCGATCCGGACGCCGCGTGTGCGGCGCTCGCCCCCGGCGCGCTGCAGGTGATCGCGCCCGAGCTGTTCGCCGCGCCGCCCGACGTCGGTGGGGGCGCCGACGACGATGGACAAACGCTCCACGCACGCCGCCGTCGCGCGGAAGCCGACGAGATCCGCGCGGTACTCGACGCGTGCGGCGGCGACCGCGATCGCGCCTGCGCGATGCTCGGCATCAGCAAGACGACGCTGTGGCGCAAGCTGTCGGCGAAATAGGTTCGGGCCGCCCCGTCATTCGGCCTTGTGATAGTGGCGATACGCCTTCGCGCGATTGCCGCACGACGACATCGAGCACCAGCGTCGGCTGCCGTTCTTGCTGTCGTCGATGAACAGCCACTGGCATGCATCGTTCGCGCAGCGCTTGACCTTCGCGAGCCGCGCGCCGCCGAGCAGGTCGATCGCCGACCACAGCACCGGACTCAGCAGCCCCGCGAGCGTCGCACCTGACGCATCGATCCGCCACGCGTAGCGGCCGTCGACGCGCGCCAGCGCAACGCGCGGCGACGCTTCCGCCAGAAAGCCGCCGAGCAGCGCGAGATCGTCGGGCTGTGGCTCGCGCTGCTCCGCTTGCGCGTGAAAGAGCCGGTAGAGCGCCTCGCGCAATGCGAGCGCCTGCGCGAGCATCGGAGGCTCGTCATTCTTCTTCGGGTTCAGATATTGCTCACGACACGCGTCGACCAGCCCGGCCGGTACGCCGGCCTGCTCGCGGCACCACGCGAGCAGGTCGTCCAGCGCGCCGAAGGTTTCCGTCGGCGGATCGCTGCCGCGCCAGTACAGCGTGTTCGCGAAATCGAGGCTCAACGTCTCGGGCGGCGCCGGGATCAGGCAGTCGATCGCGACGGAAGGTTGCGTTTTTCTCATGACGCGATCGTATCTAACCACCATGCCGGTTGACAAGCGCCGGAGCGATTTCTAACATAACCGGCATGGTGGTTAAAAACAGGTTGCTGCACCGACGCTCCCTTCAATCCAAGGAGACACAGATGATCGATCGCTTTTCGTTCAGCGTTATCCACACCGTCGCCGGCCGCACGTACGAGGCGAGTACGCTCGGCGCGCTTCGCTGCAAGCGGCTGGCATGGTGCCTCCAGGCAGGTTTGCCGTTCTGACGTCCCCCTCAGTTCAAGGAGAACCACAGATGATCGATCACCTTTCATTCGGCGTTGCACACGTTGGCCGCAGCCGCACCTTCTACGACAGCACGCTCGGCGCACTCGGCTACAAGCGTCTGTATAGCGACGACAACGCGATCGGGTACGGCACGACCGAGCCCGAGCTCTGGTTGCAGCACGCGGCTCGCCCGGTCGCCGCCGATCCCGATTCGGGGTTGCACCTGTCGTTCAAGGCCGCGTCGCCGGTCGAGGTCGATGCGTTCTACCGCGCCGCGCTCGAGCACGGCGGCAAGGACAACGGCGGCCCCGGCAAGCGCGAGCACTACGGCCCGGGCTACTACGCGGCGTTCGTCGTCGACCCCGACGGATATCGGCTCGAAGCGCATTGCGAACTGGACAACGTGGTCTGATCCGCTTCGCACCGCCGCGGACATACGACAAGGGCCCGATTCCGCATCGCGCGGAATCGGGCCCCTGGTTCGAGCTGCCTCGTCGTTCGGGGCGCGCCGCTCGCCGCCGGCATTCATGCCGACGTGGCGGGCAGCATGGCCAGCGCGGGTGGCTGCGTCCTCCAGCCGGCCCGCGTCGCTCACGCGCTCATTGCGCGTGGCGCGTGCTCTGCAACTGCTCGCCGAGCCCGTCGATCCCGAGGCGCACCATCTGGCCGGCCTTCAGGAATACCGGCGACGGCTTGATCCCCATGCCGACGCCCGGTGGCGTACCGGTCGTGATTACGTCGCCCGGCTGCAGCGTCATGCAGGTCGACAGATACGCGATCAGCTGCGCGACGGTGAACACCATCGTGCGCGTGTTGCCGTTCTGATAACGGTGGCCGTCGATTTCGAGCCACAGGTCGAGACGCTGCGGATCGGGCACCTCGTCGCGCGTGACGAGCCACGGGCCGATCGGGCCGAACGTATCGAAACCCTTGCCCTTGTCCCATTGGCCGCCGCGCTCGATCTGCCATTCGCGCTCGGACACGTCGTTGACGACGCAGTAGCCCGCGACGTAATCGAGCGCGCGCGCTTCGTCGACGTCCTTGCACTTCGCGCCGATCACGACGCCCAGTTCGACTTCCCAGTCGGTCTTGACCGACCCCTTCGGGATGTCGATGCCGTCGTTCGGGCCGCAGATCGAGCTCGTCCACTTGCCGAATACGACCGGCTCCTTCGGCACCGGCATGCCGGCTTCGGCTGCATGGTCGGCATAGTTCAGGCCGATGCCGATGAACTTGCCGACGTGGCCGACGCACGCGCCGATGCGCGGCTCGCCCGACACGAGCGGCAGCGTGGCCGGATCGATCGCGCGCAGCCGCGCGAGACCCGCGTCGGACAGCACCTCGCCGGCAAGATCCGGCACATGCGCGGACAGGTCGCGAATCCGGCCGGCCGCGTCGAGGATGCCGGGCTTTTCCTGGCCGGACGGGCCGTAGCGAAGCAGTTTCATCGTGCTTAACCTCTGTTGTCGAATGGGACAGGATACCGGCCGACGCGGCCTTTCGCAGCCGCGCGCCGGACTGATTGTCGATCGTCGATTGCACGCGTCGGCGCCGCATGCGGGATGCCGTCGACGCGCGAGGGTCGCGCGGGCGCAGCGATCGCGGCGCCGTACGGAAGTACGGCGCGCATCGAACGGGCGGCCGCCGGTCTGCGCATCGGCGACGACGGCCCGGCATCCGCGACGCGTGCCGGTCCATGCCGGCCGGCTGCACGCGCGGCCGCGCCGTCGCTGGCCCGCAAGCCTTTGTACCATCGGCCGCGCGCCGTGAAATGACGCGCGACGGATACCGACTATTGGTGCGCCTGCCGACGCTGCGGCGCAGCACGCGCCGCACCGGCGTCGGTGGAACGACCATCGTTCGCAGTGGCGCCTGCCATCGGTGCATGAATACTGGCTATTCGGGGTGCCCCTGTCATCGGAAACGTTTGCCCATCCGTTCTTGTCCGGTAATGATCGGTAAAAAGACGCTGCATTGCACACTGTATGTTTATTGCTAAGCTCATACGGATGGCTTTCATTGCCATCCGCGGGCCCGCCCTATACGCGTGCAGAACCGGCCAGCGTGCGTCGCCAACCGATCGACGGTAATCCCCCAACCTCACACCGACAATGCAGACAACCAACGACCCGCTTCCCGGCAGCGACGCACGGGAATCGATGGCCGCTATCGACCGCTATCGCGCACCCGCGCTCGACAAGGGCCTCGATATTCTCGAACTCCTGTCCGAGCAGAAGGAAGGACTCACCCGCACCGAAATCACGAAGGAACTCGGCCGTAACGCGAGCGAGATCTACCGGATGCTCGAACGCCTCGTCGCACGCCGCTACGTGATGCGTTCGACCGGCGGCGACCGCTATACGCTCAGCCTCAAGTTGTTCGCGCTTGCGCACCGGCATCCACCGATGAACCGGCTGATCGCCGAAGCGCTGCCGCCGATGCAGCGCTTCGCCGATGCCGCCGAGCAATCGTGCCACCTGTCCGTCTACGATCGCGGCAACCTGCTCGTGATCGCGCAGGTGGACGGGCCTGGCCCGTGGGGCGTGTCGGTCCGGCTCGGCTCGCGCGTCGGGCTCGCCGATACCGCGTCGGGACGCACGCTGCTGGCGTTCCAGGGCCCCGAGCAACGCGCGCACATGCTGGCCGAGCACCGCAAGGTCAAGGGCGAAACGCCGCTGAACGAGCAGGAGCTCGCGAATGCATGCCAGTCGATCCGGCAGTCCGGCTACCTGCGCCAGGACAGCCGCCAGGCCTACGGCGTGACCGACCTGACCGTGCCGATCCTCGGGCCGGCCGGCCATGCGATGGCCGTGCTGACGTGTCCGTACATGCGACGGATCGATGCGCACATGGCGCCGACCGTCGACGTGGTCGTCGACGCACTGCGCGACACGGCCGCCCATCTGTCGATGTGCCGCACCGAGACCTGCTGACGCGCGGGTTCGCCGCCAACGCGCACCGGGCATCGCGCAGCGGCGCCGGGTGCGATTGCGCACGACGCCCGCGCGGTGCCCGATGCGCGATGTCGCATCGGGCAGCCGCGGCGCTACGCTAGAATAGCGGCCCTCTCAAAAACTACGGCGGCCGGTTGTCGCGGCCGTCGTGTCCGATGGATGTCATGGCCAAACTTCTGAACGATCAAGAATTCCAGCGTTTCTCCGAACTTCAGCAGAAGCAGGCAAGCTTCACGATCACGCCCGAGGAAGCGGACGAACTGCGCGATATCGTCGCGCGCGCGCAGAAGAAGCGCGACGATCGTGCCGCCGCAATGCAGGCGATCGAGAACTACATCGAGCAGTTCGACATCACGCCTGACGAACTCTTCTCGCCCGAGCAGATCGGCGACGCGGCGCGCACCTACGGGCTCATCACGGCGACCAAGAAGGAACGCACGCTGCCGCCGTCGATCACGTTCAACGGCAAGCCGTACCAGTGGACCAAGACGCTTCCGGACGACGTGCGCGGCGCACTGTTCGACGCGTTCACGTCCGGCGAGTCGGTCAAGCGCTTCATCGCGATGCCGAAAGACGCCGCGCGCTGTGCGCTGACGATCGCCCGCCTCGAGCGCGAAACCGGTGCCGTCTATGCCGATCCACACCTCGAGGAACTCGCGATTTCGCGTGATCAGGTGAACGACGCGGCGTCGAAACTCGCTGCGTGAATGTGATCGTGGGCACGCTTCCTGCGTGCCCACACCTGCGCGTCACGCCGGCATTGGCCGGCGCGGCGCCCGCGGCAGGCGTGCGTTCGCATGCTCCCGAAAAAGCTCACCTCGGCATCCCGCAAGCGCTCACCGCAGTCTCCCGTAAAGTCTCACCGAAGGCTCCTGGAGACGCTTACTGACGCCTCCCGAACATCCTCACCGATCGCTCCCGCAAGTGCTCACCGAGGTGTCCCGGAAAGGCTCACCGGCCTTTCCCGCAGGCGCTCACCGGCCGTTCCCGGGAAAGCTCACCGAACGCTCCCGTATCGGCTCACCGCGCTGTCCCGGAAAAGCTCACTCGCTGCTCCCGAAAAGTCTCACCTTCGTGATGGCTTTGCATGTGCGAAGCCGGAATAGGGCCACGAATGCGTGCAAGCACATCGCTTGGAACGGTTGCGCAGGGCGAATATCGCAGTACGCTGGCGCGCCTCCGGGCTTCACGATATCGCCTCGACCGGCAGGTTCGCCACGTCGGCGAGCGCTTCATGCCGGATACTGGCTTCAACTCCTTTGCATTCCTGAGTGACCGTGCGGCATGGCGAGACATTGCCGCATCGACGCCATGCGTTACCTTCGCAACGTGGGACCACAGACTGACGCCTACGGCTGCAACTTCATCCTGAACCCGACGACGCCCGGCTCCTCCGTCGTCGATACCGCAAACCCGCACGATTTCGCGAGAGAAATCATCGCCGTATTCTCGCGCAACGCCTCGCCGACCATCCACGCGGTGCCGCGCGAGCGTGCGTAGTCGATGATGCGCATCATCATCAGCCGGCCGAGCCCCTTGCCCTTTTGGTCGGGCCGTACCGCGATCGCGAACTCCGCCGTCTCGTTGTCGGGATCGGCGACCGCGCGCGCCACCGCGAGCGTGTGGTCGCGCCCCGACACGTCGGTGAACGACACGATGAACGCCATCTCGCGGTCGTAGTCGATCTGCGTCATGCGCGCCACCTGCGAATGATCGAAGCTGCGCACCGCGCCGAAGAAACGCATCCGCAGATCTTCCGGCGTCATCGCACCGAGCAGCTCGTTGTGTGCGGCCTCGTCCTCCGGACGGATCGGACGGATCGTCACCGTCTCGCCATGCCACTCGAGCGTCTGCTCGAGGTGCCGCGGATACGGCATGATCGCGAGCCGGCTGCGCCCTGCAGCCAACGTGATGCGCGGCGCGACGACCCATGCGCGGTCGGACAGCACGCGCAGCGTGACCGACATCGCAACGACTTCGCGCACGTCGCAAACGACCTGCGACAGCGCCGTCAGCGCGTCGAGCGTCGGCTCGACGGGCGTGCTGCGCGCATACGGCGAGCGCTCCATCACCGCGCGGGCGAGCACGGTGTTCAGCGGCGGCAGACCGTAGACGACGAACGGCGCCGATACGCCATCCGCCGGCGGCACGGCGTAGCGAAACACCGGACCGAAGTTCGAATCGTCATACATGTCGACCGTGATATCGACGACCTTCTTGCCGGCCGGCTCGCTGGATTGCTCGCCCTGCAGACCGAAATGGGACAGCCAGCGCAGCGCGGCTTCGCCGGCCAGTTCATGCTGCCCGGCTTCGACCATGCGGCGCGCGTCGGCCTGGGCGGACGCCACGCATTCGGCCGGCTGCGGCGGCGTGCCCTCCGGCGTCTGCATCAGCAGCTGGCGCCCGAGGTTGTAGTCGACGAGACGCGCATACGCACGTGCGAGCCGCTGCGGCGTCGTGTGCACCGGAATACCGTTCGCGTGCAGCGCATCGCGTGTCGCCGCATCGACCGCGCCGAAGAAACACGCGAGGATGCCGCGATGCGCGTACTGCCGCGAATCGATCAGCGTGCGCGCGACCAGGTCGGCCGGCGCACTGTGTGAAGTGGAATGAACGACGAACAGCGTGCCCGTCTGCGGAAACGGGGCGAGCGCCTTGATCGCCGCGGCAAAGTGTTCGGGGCGTGCATCGTCGCCCAGCGTGAGCGGATTGCCCGGCGCCGCGAGATGCGGCAGCGCGGCCGCGACGGCCGACGTGGCCGCGGGCGACCAGTCGGTCAGCACGTCGCGCACCTCGGCCACCGCATCGACCGCGAGTTTCGCCACGCCCGCATCGCTGGTCACGAGCGTCGCCGCCCCCCGTGCGGTGACGCGGCCCACGCCGAGCGTCTCGATTTCGTCGAGCAGGTCGTCGAGCGCATCGACGCGCACCATGCCCGCGCGCTGGAACGCCGCCGTGTAGAGCGCATCGCCGGGATCGGCACGGCCGGTACGTAACGCGAGCACCGGCTTGTTGCGTGCGGCCGCGCGCGCCGCCGACATGAACTTGCGCGCCGCGCGCACGGTATCGAGCTCGAGCAGGATCGCGCGCGTGCCGGGATCGCTCGCCAGATAGTCGAGGACGTCACCCGCATCGACGTCCGATTCGCCGCCGAGCGCGACGACATGCGAAAAGCCGAGGCCCCGCGCATGGGCCCAGCCGAGCACCGCGTTCGTCAGCGCATTCGATTGCGATACCCATGCAACGCCGCCCGATCGCGCCGTATACGCAGGCGCGCCGAAATGCGCATGCCGCGCCGGCGACAACACGCCGAGGCTGCCGGGCCCGACGATACGGAGCACGAACGGCTTCGCCGCCTTCAGCGTGCGATCGACCGCGGCGCGATCGGCATCGGTGCGCGCCTCGCCGACGATCACCGCGACCCGCGTGCCCAGCTCACCGAGCTTGCGCACGATGCCGGCCCAGGTCGCGGGCGGCGTGCAGATCACGGCAACCGACGGCGGCGCGGGCAACCGGTCGACATCCGAGACGACCGCATGCCCGTCCAGCTCGCGATATTTCGGATTGACCGGCCAGACAGGCCCCTGGAACGCGCCGTCGAGCACACGCGACCACACCATCGCGCCGATACTGCCCGCGCGCGACGACGCGCCGACGACCGCAACGGACTTGGGCTGGAACAACGCATCGAGATGGCGAACGGTCACATCGGCTCCCTGCGGTGACGAAAGACGACACGATCGGCATGCGGCCACGCGGGCCGTGCGCCGATCGACGCGAACCCCAAGCATAGGCGAAGCGCCTGCGACTGCCTATATGCCGAACGGCCGACTATTCGACGGACGTCAACGCTCGCATCATGGGTCTGCAACACACGCGGCACGGCATCGCAGTGCCGCTCGCACGATGCAGGCAACGCGGCACGATGCTGCAGTCGCGCGCTCAAAGGTGAGGTTTTACAGGAGCCATGGTGAGTATCTTCGGGAATCGCACGACATACCGCGCCAATACGCGAAAGGTGATGAAAGTCCGCGTCGCGCGTGCACCTCGAAAATGGCGAATGCCAATGCGCGTGCATTGCGCCATTACGCGCTTGTTTACGGAAATTCCCCGCAATATGCAGTCGGATCGCGGCGAATTCGCAAAACGGGATCCGTTCATTGCGCGGCATTGCACTTCAATTCGCGACGGAAAATCGCATGGCGACCGCCCAAAAACAAAACGGTGCGAAGGCCGCATGGCCGTTCGCACCGTCAGTCGATACGCGAAAGGTGAGGATTTTCGGGAGTCAGTCCTTGATCAGGAAACGTCCGCGATTCTTGCCGAGCCATGCCGGCGCCCGCCCGCGACCACTCCAGGTTTCGCCCGTCTTCGGGTTCAGGTACTTCGGCGGCAAGGTCCGCTTGGGCTTCGCGGCGGCAGCGGCTGCGCCCGATCCTGCCGGGCGAAAACCGAGTTCTTCCGGCGTAATGTCGTATTCGTCGATTTTCGCGCGGATTTCGGCAATCGCGTCGGCAATCGCCTTTTCACGTTCCTTGTCGATCTTTTGCTGAAGCCGTTCGAGCTGTGCGGACAGTTGCCTGTAGGTCGCCATATGGATGGGACTCCGTGAGTGTTATTCGTGAAAAATAGGTAACACCAAGCAAACAGAAAAGCGCTTCGCCCGATCGTGGTCTCCTCAGCCGGTCATTTCGGGATCAATAACCGCTCTTCTTCTTGCACGCGAAGAGAAGATTTCGCACGGCGTCATCCGTCGATTGCTGGATCACGTCGAAATCTCCGTTGCACATGGCCCGGGCATTGTCCGTGCAATTGCTCCAGTCGCTGCCGGTGCATTGCACCTGAGTGGTCGGGCGCCCGTCCGAAGTGAACAGCGGAGCACCGCCACCGCACCCGCCGAGCCCTGCAACCAGAGCCAACATCACGGCCGCCCGAGGCCACCGACAGACCGACGCAAGCATGTGTTTCATTATGGTTCCCGTCAACCTTTTTTTGAATGTCGCGAGTATGCCATGGGCGGCCCGTCGAGCGTCAGTCCGGCGCGCGGTCGGGTTGTCCGCGCGCCTTGTACGGCAAGCGCTTGCGCGGATCGTCGGTGATGCGAATGAACACCTGCTCGACGTCCGGAATTGCCTCGAATTCACGTTGCAACGCCTGGCGATCGACGCTCGTATCCGCACATCCTTCGACGTAGATGAAACGTCGCTGCACGGTAATCCACAGGCTCGTGCCGCGCAGACGATCGGAGCCCGCGAAGTGCGCCTTCGCCGCATCGGCGATCGACGCATCGTACATATACGAGTTCGGCTTCGTGCAGCGATGGGCGAGCCAGCAGGTCGTGCCGCGTTCGGCGCGGTAGTGCGCATCGTCCGTCATCTCCGCGCGCGTCATCCACGGGCCGAGCGGCAACGGGCATTCGGCGACGTCCTGCGACAGCGCGACGAACGGGTCGTTGTACCAGTTGCGCCGCGCGTCGGCCGTGTCGGCGTCGCCGGCCTGCGCGAATGCGGAGCTCGCCAGCAACATGGTCAGCCACCCTGCGATGCCGATCCGCTTCATCGTGATCTCCTGTTCGATGCGTTACATCGGGCCGCATCGGCATCGCCGATCGGCCTATCGGTCGATGCCGAGCGCCGCCAGTTTCTTGTACAGCGTCGCGCGACCGATGCCGATGCGCGCGGCCGCTTCGACGACCTTCCCGTCACAGGCCGCGAGTGCGTCGGTCAGGAACTGACGCTCCCACGCCGCCAGCGCATCGGCATACGAGGCGGCCGGCGCACCGGATGCCGTCGACGCATCGTCCGCACGCTGTTCGGCCGGCACCGCGCCACCCTGCTGCGCCGGCGCCGCGCCGTCCGGCGAGATCCGCACCGGCCCGAGAAACGGCGCGAGCGCGCGCGCATCGATCACCGAACGGTCCGACAGCATCAGCGCGCGTTCGAGCGTATTGCGCAACTCGCGCACGTTGCCGGGCCACGGATACGCGCACAGCATCCGCAGCGCATCGTCAGTCAGCTCGCAGTGCGCGGCGCGTCCGTGCTGGGCGGCCAGCTCCTCGAGCGTCGCATAAACCAGCGCCGCGATGTCGGATGCGCGTTCGCGCAGCGGCGGTGCATGGATCGTCAGCACGTTCAGCCGGTAATAGAGATCCGCGCGAAAACGCCCGGCCGTCACCAGCGCCGGCAGGTCGGCCGACGTGGCGGCGATGATGCGCACGTCCGCGCGCACGATCCGGTTCGAGCCGACCGGCTCGAACTCCTTATCCTGCAGCACGCGCAGCAGCTTGCCCTGCAACGGCAGCGGCATGTCGCCGATCTCGTCGAGAAACAGCGTGCCGCGATCGGCCAGCTCGAACTTGCCGACGCGTCCCTTCCGATCGGCACCGGTGTACGCGCCCGGCGCCGCGCCGAAGAATTCGGTTTCGAGCAGCGTGTCGGGAATCGCGGCGACGTTGACGGTCACGAGCGGCTGGAGCGCACGCGCCGACGCCGCGTGAATCGCATGGGCGAGCAACTCCTTGCCGGTGCCCGTCTCGCCGAGCAGCAGCACCGGCGAATCGACCTGCGCGGCGCGGCGCGCCTGGCGCTTGGTCTCGAGGCTCGCGGCACTCGTGCCGACGAAGCTCGCGAACGTGTATTTCGCTCGGCGCGCCTGGGCGAGCGAGCGCTGCGTCGCGATCAGTTGCTGCTGAAGCTGCGCGTAGCGGGAAAAAATCGGCGTGAGCGTCTTCAACTGGTCGAACAGCGCGAAGCCGATCGCGCCGACCGTCTCGCCGGCTTCGTTCTTCAACGGCAGGCGCGTGACGACGAGCGGCTCGCGGCCCGTCTCCATGATGTCGAGCAGGATCGGCTGTCCGGTCGACACCACCTCCCGCATCAGGCTGTTCGGGATCACGGCCTCGCAGTCGAGGCCGACGGCCTGCTGCGGATCGGCGAAACCGAAGCGCGCCGCGTAACGCTCGTTCATCCACACGACGCGCGCGTCGCGATCGACGACCACCGTACCCGCACTCGAATCCTCGAAGGTCCGGAACAGCGACTCGGCGGCGCGCCGCAGCACGTCGCCGTAGTTGACGGGCAGGCGCGCCCAGTCGTTCATCATCGTGTCTTCGTCTCCGTGTATCGTCGACCGGATGTCTCCGGAACGAGACGGATTATCTCACTATGGAGACACGTCGCAATGCGTTGTCCGGGAATGCCCTGCACGATTTCGAGGGGTGACCGGATGGCCGAAACGTCTCCGGATGGAGACGTTTTATGTAGAATCGTCAGACTTGCGTCGGCGCGGGCCCGCCGGCCGCCGGCGGACCCATGTCCGGCGGCGCAATCCGGCCGATGGCACGAAACCTGCACGAACCTGAGCCGGTCCGCGGCGCGTCGCGCGATCGAACAACAACCAAAGCCATTAGGAGACTCCCTTGTCTTTCGTGATCGTCCTCGCCGCGCTGGCGTTCCTGATGTTCGCCGCGTATCGCGGCTACAGCGTGATCCTGTTCGCGCCGATCGCCGCGCTCGGCGCGGTGCTCCTGACCGAACCCGCCGCCGTCGCACCGGTCTTCTCCGGCATCTTCATGGAGAAGATGGTCGGCTTCGTCAAACTGTACTTCCCGGTCTTCATGCTCGGCGCCGTGTTCGGCAAGGTGATCGAACTGTCCGGGTTCTCCGAATCGATCGTCCACGCGGCGATCCGCTACATCGGCCGCTCGCGCGCGAATGCGGTGATCGTCGCGGTGTGCGCGCTGCTCACCTATGGCGGTGTCTCGCTGTTCGTCGTGGTGTTCGCGGTCTATCCGTTCGCGGCCGAACTCTATCGCCAGAGCAACATCCCGAAACGACTGATGCCCGGCGCGATCGCCCTCGGCGCGTTCTCGTTCACGATGGATTCGCTGCCCGGCACGCCGCAGATCCAGAACATCATCCCGACCACGTTCTTCAAGACGACCGCCTGGGCCGCGCCCGCGCTCGGTACGATCGGCTCGCTGTTCATCATCGTCGTCGGCCTCACGTATCTCGAATGGCGCCGCCGTTCGGCGATGGCGAAGGGCGAAGGCTACGGCTCGTCGCTCGTCAACGAGCCGGAACGCGTCGAGGCGAAGGCGCTGCCCCATCCCGCGCTGGCGATCCTGCCGCTGATCCTCGTCGGCGTGTCGAACTTCGCGTTCACGAAGCTGATCCCGCAGTGGTACGGCGCCGCGTCGTACACGGTCGCGCCGGACGTGCTGCCCGGCGTGCATGCGCCGGTCACGACGTCGATCAAGACCGTCGTCGCGATCTGGTCGGTCGAGGCTGCGCTGCTGCTCGGTATCGTGCTGGTCGTGCTGACGGCATTCAAGCGTGTCAGCGACCGCTTCGCGGCCGGCTCCAAGGCCGCCGTCGCCGGCGCGCTGCTCGCCGCGATGAACACCGCGTCGGAATACGGCTTCGGCGGCGTGATCGCCGCGCTGCCGGGCTTCCTCGTCGTCAGCGATGCGTTGAAGAGCATCCCGAACCCGCTCGTCAACGCTGCCGTGTCGGTCAGCTCGCTCGCCGGCATCACGGGCTCGGCGTCCGGCGGCATGAGCATCGCGCTCGCCGCGATGTCGGACCTGTTCATCAAGGGCGCACAGGCGGCCAACATCCCGATGGACGTACTGCACCGGGTCGTCGCGATGGCGAGCGGCGGCATGGACACGCTGCCGCACAACGGCGCGGTCATCACGCTGCTCGCGGTCACGGGCCTCACGCACCGCGAGTCGTATCGCGACATCTTCGCGGTCACCGTCATCAAGACGCTCGCGGTGTTCTTCGTGATCGCCGTCTACTACGCCACGGGGCTCGTGTAAGCCCTGGCATCGAGGCGGCGTTCGTCCGTCGCCGTCCGCATCGCGTTTCAGGATCGGACCGCATGCGCACCGGAACGGATTCCGGAATGCGCATCCGGTCCGATTTCATTTCCCTGCCCGGCCAATCAGGTCCAATCCACGCCACCGTGCCCGCGCGCGCGTGGGGCCGCCCGGCCGCATTGCGCGGCCCCGCCGCCATCCGCCGATTGTTGCCGGGAGCAAAACACTGCGTTGGGCGCGATCGCATTTTTCACACCTCCGCCCGGGCCTACACTGGTTTCAATGTCGCCTGGCGCTTCGACGAACGAAGCGCTGCGATTCACCGGAATCGTGGAGGTCCCGATCATGAAGCGCCTGATCCCTGCCGTCGCCATCGCCCTGGCCGTCTCGGCCCCGTTTGCCGCGCAAGCCCAGTCGAACCAGCCGCTCACGCGCGCGCAGGTCCACGCCGAAGTCAAGGCGCTCAAGCAGGCCGGCTTCCAGTCGAGCGACTGGTTCTATCCGGCCAGCATCATGTCCGCCGAAGCGAAGATCGCCCGCCAGCACGACGCCGGATACGGCAGCGACCGCGGCGCGTCGTCGCAGTCGGGCCGGTAACGGAACGTCCGGCCCGCTCGACGATGCGCTCGCGCGTCGTTACGCCTTCACGGGCTGGATCAGCTTCGCGCACGCCGCCGCCTGCGGATCGCCGGCCGGCAGCTTCCCGCACACACCGTCGAACTGCTTGACGACCGACCTGACCGACGCGTCGTGCGCGCCGCTGCCGCGCCAGCGGTTCAACTGCGTGACGACCTTGGTCAGCGCGCGCAGGTTCGCGCCGTAGAACGCGTCGCGGGTCTTGTCGGCCTGCGCGAGCACACTGGCGGCAATTCCTTCGATGCGCGCCGCATCGTTCGGCGCCAGCTCCACCGCATTCGCGAAGTAAGTCGCGCCCCAGCGCAGCTTCGTCGCCGGCCCGTTCGCCGCGTCGTACGCCTTGCGATACCAGTCGAGCGCCGCCGCCTTGTCGCCGCGCGCCTTCGCGTTCGCGGCCAGCCCCGACATGAAATAGTACGGCGTGGACGAACGCGGCAGCTCGGCCTTCAGCAACGCATCCGATTCGTCGTACAGGCCGGCGTCGGTCAGCGTGTCCGCGCCTTCGCTGACGAGCGCCTGCCGCTCGTACGCGTTCGCCGCGCCCTGCACCGACGCGGCGATCTGGTTGCGCGCGGTGTCGGCCAGCGCCGGTGCCGCAGCCGGCGTGCCCTTGCGCGCATCGCCGCGCGCGAGCAACACGCGGCCGTGCAGCGCCATCAGCCGGTCGATCGACGACAGCGTGGTGTCGGTCGACAGGCGCGCCAGCGCCGTGTCGTACGCGCCGCGCAATTTCGTGCGCTGCGCGTCGTCGCCGCCGAGATACGCCACCACGCGCGCAGGGGCCGCGACCAGCACGTCCGAATCGGCCCGCGACAGCGCGGCATCGTGCAGCACCGTGCGCAGCGAATCGGCCAGCGCGGCCTTGTCGAGCGCACCGGCCTGCGTCGGGTCGTCCGACGCGGCGACCACCGCCGACTTCAGCGCGAAGCGCGCCGCTTCGGCTTTCGCCCCGGCCGCCCGCGCGCGTTGCGCGAGCGACTGCAGCGTCTGCGCGACGCGATCGGCCGGCACCGGCAGCGCACCGTCGGTATCCCATGAATAGTCGGCCAGCAGGCGCCATTCGTCCGGTGTCAGCGACGCGCCGTTCTTCAGCGCCGTCGCGAGCGTCTGCCGCACCGGGTGCGCGGCCGTCATCCCGAGCGACAGCGCCTGCATGTAGCGGTCGAGATCGGCTTCGCCCGGCAGCCGCGTCACTTCGGTGCCGTCGGGGCGGAACAGGATCATCGTCGGATAGCCGTGCACCTTGAAACGCTCGCCGAGCTTCTGCGCGCTCTCGGTGTCGCCGTCGAGATACACGGGCACGAAGAACGACGAGCGCGTCTTGAAGGCCTGCTGGCTGAAGATCGTCGACTTCACCTGGTTGCACGACGGACACCATACCGCGCCCCAGTACAGCAGCAGCGGCTTGCCCTCGCGCTTCGCGAGCGCGAATGCGGCGTCGACGTCGCCGTGTTGCCACGCGATGCCGGGCGGCAGATGCGCACCGTCGGGCGATGCGTTCGCCACCGGGGCGCCCACGGGCGCGGCAGCGGCAAGCGCCGCACCGGCGGCGGCGAACAGGCAGGCGGCGGTGAGATTGCGAAGAACGGTTTTCATCGAAGCGGGTTCCGTTGAACAAGACAGTTTCAGGGAGATGCCGCGCACGCAACGAGGGCCGTGAAGCGATGACGACGAGGCCGGCCGACCTGCAGCGCCGCGCATGCATCGATACGGAAAAGCGAAGCCGGCCGCGGCGACCGGCAAATCGTTCGACGATACGACGGGTACAGCCGAAGGAAAACGAACGAATTCTCGATTGAATATGACGCGCGGCATCGCGGCCGCGTGTGCCGTCACGTCCGCAGCGGCCGGCCCTTCACGGCCGCGCCTTGAGCCGGGCCATGTGATACACGGACGCATGCACGCCGTCGCGCAACGCGTAATCCGGCGATTCGCCCTCGATGCGGAAACCGTGTTTCTCGTAGAGCGCGATCGCCGCGCGGTTGTCGGTAAACACCGTCAGCTCGAGACGCGTGATGTTCAGCCAGTTCTCCGCGAGATCGATCGCGGCCGCGAGCAACCGACCGCCGATGCCGCGCCCGTGACGCGCCGCGTCGACCATCATGCCGAGCGCCGCCGCGTGGCGCCGGCGCGGATTCGGCTCGGGATGCAGACCGAGATGGCCGACCACCGTGCCGTCGATTTCGGCGACGAGGCTCACGCCGTGCTCGCGCACGTTGTCGAGCCGCTTCCGCCATTTTTCGAGCGACGGAAACGGCTGCTGCAACGTATTCATGTACACCGCGGGATGCGCGGCGATCTGCCGGATCGCGTCGACGTCGTGCGTCTCGCTGTGCCGGATCGTGATATCGGTCATGGGTGGGCCGGTTCCGAAAAGTCGCGCCGAACGCGCGGACTGCGCAGGCGCGCAGCAACGCATCGAGCTTAGCCGATTTCACGCATTTGAAACACGGGTGTCACGCCGTTGCACGTCAGGTTGCATCCGCAACCAAGGGCGCTCGCGCGATCCGCGCCCATCCGGAAAATTCTGACCGGTCACGCGTGCGGCGATCGGTAATTTCTTACCGTTTTCGACCTCGCATCGCGCTCGAACGAATCGTTGCGCACGCAACGTCACGTGCGCGACATGCGATGTCATTTCTTCATCACGCCTGCGTCATGTCGCGTCCCTAGACTGGGCGCCGCCCCAGCCCAGCATGCGCCGGCCCGGTGTGTGCCGACTCCTGCCCCGCGCATCACGAGCGCACGGCGCGCAGGATCGCGACGGCGGCCGCGGCAGCCGCGCGACGTCGCGCATCGGGCGATGCGCGCACCGCTGCAACAGGCGTCCGATGCGCCCAACGCGCACGCATCGCCGGTCGTTCCGGCGCGAGACGACGCCCGGGGCACCGCCAGACGAACGCACGAACGCTCCCACCCTCACAGGATCCGAACGCCATGACGTCACGCCGCAAATTCCTTCAGCAAACCGCCGGTTCCGGCCTCGCCGCCGCCGCGCTGTCCGCGTTTCCGCCAAGCATCCGCCGCGCGCTCGCGATTCCCGCCTTCCACGAAACGGGGACCATCCAGGACGTTAAGCACGTGGTGCTGCTGATGATGGAGAACCGTGCGTTCGACAGCTACTTCGGCACGTTCAAGGGCGTGCGCGGCTACGGCGACCGCTTCGCGGTGCCGTCGCCGAACGGCCGCGACGTGTTCTACCAGGCGTACACGAAGGCGACGCCCGCCGCGACCGTGACGCCGTATCACCTCGACGCGCGCCAGGGCAACGCGCAGCGCGCGGGCGGCACGCCGCACACGTGGGCCGATGCGCAGGCCGCGTGGGACCACGGCCGGATGAACCGCTGGCCCGACGCGAAGACGCCGCTGTCGATGGGCTACTACGACGCGGCCGAGGTGCCGTTCCAGCGCGCGCTCGCCGATGCGTTCACGCTGTGCGACCACTACCACTGCGGGATGCACACGGGCACGATCGCGAACCGCCTGTTCTACTGGAGCGGCACCAACGGCCCGAACGGCATCAGCCCGGCCGACGGCAACCGCGTGAAGATCGCCGCGCTGAACAACCAGTTCAACGGCGGCAACGACATCGGCCCGTCGAGCCAGGGCTGGACCTGGACGACCTATGCCGACCGGCTGCAACAGGCCGGCGTGAACTGGAAGGTCTACCAGAGCCTGATCGACAACTTCGGCTGCAACGAGATGATGAGCTTCCGCCACTGGCGCGCGGCGATCGAGCAGATGCCGGCCGCGCGCCGGCCCACGTACGTCGCGTCGACCGACATCACGCAGCCGGTGACGGCGGCCGGCGCATTCTACGATCCGGCGATCGACGACCCGCTGAGCCCGCTCGCGAAGGGCTTCGGCAACACGATGCCGTACGGCTTTCTCGAGACGTTCCGCGACGACATCCGCAACGGCAAGCTGCCGGAAGTGTCGTGGATCATCCCGCCGTCCGCGTACAGCGAACACCCGGGGCCGTCGAGCCCCGCGCAGGGCGGCTGGTACGTGCAGGCCGTGCTCGACGCGCTGACGGCGAACCCGGAGGTCTGGAGCAAGACCGTGCTGCTGGTCAACTACGACGAGAACGACGGTTTCTTCGACCACATGCCGTCGCCGGCCGTGCCGTCGCGCAACCCCGACGGCACGCTCGCGGGCGGCCATACGCTGTCGGCCGCCGACGTCGCGGTCGAATACCACGACTTCACGCCGGCCACGTCGAGCCAGCCGGCCGTCGACGGCCGTCCGTACGGCCCGGGCCCGCGCGTGCCGATGTGGATCGTGTCGCCGTGGAGCCGCGGCGGCTGGGTCAACTCGCAGGTGTTCGACCACACGTCGACGCTGCGCTTCCTCGAGAAGCGCTTCGGCGTCGCGGAGCCGCAGATCAGCGCGTACCGCCGCGCGGTGTGCGGCGACCTGACGAGCGCGTTCAACTTCCGCACGCCGAACAACGAGCCGCTGCCGACGCTCGCGGGCCGTACGACGAAAAGCCAGGTCGACGCGCTGAGCGCCGCGCAGCAAACCGCGCCGAAGATCGTGCCGCCCGCCACGCCCGCGCTGCCGACGCAGGCGACCGGCGTGCGCCCGTCGCGCGCGTTGCCGTACGAACTGCACGCGAGCGCGCGCACCGATGCCGGCGCCGGCACGGTCACGCTGAAGTTCGCGAACACCGGCCACGCCGCCGCCGTGTTTCACGTCTACGACAAGCTGCACCTCGACCGGCTGCCGCAGCGCTACGTCGTCGAGCCGGGCAAGACACTGCACGGCGACTGGGCCGCGCGCGCCGACAATGGCGGCAAATATGACCTGTGGGTGCTCGGCCCGAACGGCTATCACCGCCGCTTCACCGGCGACCTGAGCCGTCTGGCCGGCGCGCGTGCGCCGCACCCCGAAGTGCGCGTCGGCTATGCGGGCGCGAGCGGCAACCTCCATCTGCGGCTGCGCAACGACGGCGGCGGCACGGTGCGCTTCACGGTGAAATCGAACCAGGTCTACGGGCCGCTGTCCGGGCACGGCGGAAACGACGACCGCGGCAACGGTCATGGCCACGGCACCGACAACGCCACCGGCCATGGCACCGGCACCACCTGGACCGTCACGGTGCGCGCCGGCGACCAGTCCGAGTTGCACTGGAAACTCGACTCGACCGGCCATTGGTACGACTTCATCGTCACCGCCGACAGCGACGCGAGCTTCTCGCGCCGCGTGGCCGGCCGCGTGGAAACCGGCCGCCACTCGGTGAGCGACCCGGCAATGGGGCTCGCCGACCGCTTCTGACGCCGCCGCGGCGACGCGCGGCGCAGCGCGTGTCGCCACCCGCGCCGGCGTAGCCGCGAACGCCGGTCGGGCACCGGTTTCACCTGGTGCCCGATCCGGCTGAGACGCCCGCCCGGCGCGGCTCAAACATCAGAGGGATCGGTGGTGCAGCCCTCATTTCACCCCCACGAAAATGCTCCGTGTCGCGGCCCGTTCGCGTTAAACTGCGTCAAGCCGTATTCAACAAAGACATCTTTGCCGCTCCGGCATCCACGACACGATACGAGGATAGGTTCGATGCGCACTACCGGCTCATCCGGGGCAATGACCCTGCTCACCGAACACGACCCGGCCGACGGCCGCGAACTGCGCTCGCTCCGGCTCGAAGCGACCGGCGACGGCAAGAGCGTGCTGCTGATCGAGATCGACGAACGCAAGCCCGGCATCCATCGCGAGGTCCGCTACGAGATCACGCCGGCCGAACTGATCGCCGCGATCCGCTCGCACGGCGCCGAGCTGCCCGGCGAAAACCATGGCGCCGCCTCGCTCGCCCGCACGCCTTCCTGATTCCGGACGGTGAGCCGCGTGCCACGCGCCGGCTCACCGACATCCCCCTGCCGCCGTCAGGCGCTTTCCGTCATTCCCGCCGCTGCCTTGAAAAAGGCCGATAATCGGCCCATCTGCCTTTCCTGCCCACGCGTTTCCTTTTCGGCCAGCCGTCATGCTCCGTGACCTCGTCGCCCAGTACGGGCCGCTTCTCGTGTTCGCCAACGTGCTCGCGGCGGCCATCGGCCTGCCGGTGCCCGCGATGCCGACGCTCGTGCTGTTCGGCGCGATGTCCGCGATGCATCCGGCGATGATCGGCTCGCAGCTCGTGACGGTCGTGGCGCTGTCCGTGCTCGGCGCGCTGATCGGCGACACGGTCTGGTACGTCGCCGGGCGGCGTTACGGCGGCACGACGCTGAAGACGATCTGCCGGCTGTCGCTGTCGCGCGATACCTGCGTGAAAAAGACCGAGCGCTTCTTCGGCCGCTACGGCGTGCGCGTGCTCGCGGTCGCGCGCTTCATTCCGGGGTTGTCGCTGGTGTCGGTGCCGATGGCCGGTGCGCTCGGCACGCGCTACCGCACGTTCGCCGGCTACGACGCGCTCGGCGCCGCGCTGTGGACGATCGTCGGGCTGATGGCCGGCCTCGTGTTCTACCGGCAGATCGACTGGCTGTTCGCCGGCGCGAGCCGCCTCGGCCGTGCGGTGCTGCTGGTGATCGTCGCGCTGCTCGCCGTCTATGCGGCCGTGCGGTGGATGCGCCGCCGCGCGCTGATCCGCCAGCTCGCGAACGCGCGGATCGGCGTCGACGAGCTCGACGTGCTGCTGCGCGACACTGCCGCCCCGGTGGTGCTCGACGTCCGCTCGCCCGAGCACCGCAAGCTCGACCCGTTCACGATTCCCGGTGCGCAGTTCGCCGACGAACGCCAGATCGGCGACATCGTCGCGCGCTATCCGCTCACGCAGAAGTTCGTCGTCTATTGCTCGTGCCCGAACGAAGTGACGGCCGCGCTGATGGCGAAGCGCCTGCTCGATGCAGGCTTCACCGATGCGCTCGCGCTGCGCGGCGGCCTCGACGCATGGCGCGACACGGGCCGCCAGCTCACGTCGCTCGTGGAAGAAACGCCCGCCGCGAACGATGCCGTAGCGGGATGGCACAAGCCGGCCTGATCGCACCGATCGCGGGCCGGCCGCACCGGGTCCGGACAGGGGGCGTTGCGCCCCCTTCGCATCAGAACGCGTGCAGCGGCAGGTTCACGACCAGACGGTATTCCTTGTTGGTCGCGTCCGAGTAGTGGGACGAGCCGTTGTGCCACATCGCGATGAACGTGACCTTCGTGTCCTTCAGCTTGCCGCTCTGGAACGTGTACGACGGGATGAAGCCGAACTCGTGGTGACGGCCCTGCACCGGCGCGCCGTTGCTCCAGTAGATGCTCGACTTGCTCGGGTCGTTCGCCGCACCCGCGCTGCCGTCCGCGCCCCAGCCCGTCACGCCCCAAACCATCGCCTTGAAGCCCGGCAGGCCCGCTTCCTTGCCGTAGAACGTGTAACGCAGCTGCAGCGACTTTTCGTGCGGCGCGTTGTAGTCGACGTCCATCGAGTTGGTCAGGAAGATGCCGTTCGTTTCGTTCAGGTAGTCGAAGAACTGGTCGCCGAGCACCTGCTGGAAGCCGAGCAGCAGCTCGTGCGGGCCGTGCTGCGCGGCCACCGACAGGCTGTACGCGTTGTTGTTGATCTTGCCCTGCAGCGCATCGCCCGTGTCGTGCGTCGAGTAGACGTTGCCGAAGCCGGTCCACTTGATCGTCTGCGGGCTGCCGATGCTGTGCTTCACCGACGCGTAGTACTGGTGCCACACGTCGTCGGCCTGGTTCGCGTACAGCGCGACTTCGCCGTTCGGCGAGTAGTCCCACGTGCCGCCGACGTAGGTCAGGCGATTGACGCGCGTGCCGCCGTATTGCGTCGTCAGGTTGGTGAGCGTCGTATGACCGCGCGCGTCGGTCTTCGTGAAGCTGCCGGCCTCGAGCATCACGTTCTTGAATTCATTGCTGACGATCGTCGCGCCGAGGAACGTCGGCGGCAGCGCACGGTTGTCGTGCTGCTCCATGAACGGGTTGTCGACGGCCTGCAGACCGTACTTGACCACCGTGTTCGAGATGCGCGCCTTCACGTCGTAGATGCCCGGGTACGCCCATGCAAGCTGGTTCGACCCGCCGCCGCCCTTCGCCACGTGCACCATGTTGCCGGCGCCCGCGCCGCCGTCGAGTTTCAGGCCCGCGTACAGCGACGCGTCCACGCCGAAGCCGATCAGGCCCGCCGTATAGCCGGACTCGAAGTTCGCCATCACGCCCTGGACCCACGCATGGCGGTGCGGCCCGCCCTTGTTGTCGAGGATGTCCGAATAGTTGCGGAACAGGAAGTCGAGATGGCTGTCGGCGATGAAGCCCTTCGATTTCGACTGCGCCGACGGCTCGTCGGGCGGCGTGACGGCCTGGGTCGCCTCGGCGTTGACAATGGCGTTCTGGGTCGGCGCCTGCGCAACGGCCGTGCCCGTACCGGCGGCCGGTGCGGCCTGCGCGACCGTCAGCGGCACCGCGTCGTCCGCGTGCGCGACACCCGTCAGCGAGACGCCGGCGAGCGCCGGCAGTCCCCATGCAAGCAGCATCTTCGATGCCGTCCCGATCGTCTTCTGCTTTTTCATCATCATTCTCGTCTTGTGTTGATATCGTCCACGCCGGTTGCGATCCGCTTCCAGCCCCCCGGCGAGCCCGGCTAAGGACGCGCCTGTACCCGCAGCGCGAAGATCGTTCGCGCCGCACCTACCCCTGTTGACCTGCCTTGGTTATGTTTGCTGCGTCACTTCACATCACGCCGCGCCCGCGCGGATGCACGCGACGCGCGCCGCCGAGCCGTGCCGTACTTCCGGCAGCGGCACGTCCTGCGCGCACGCGTCGATCGCGACCGGGCAGCGCGTGCGGAACGCGCAGCCGGACGGCGGGTTGAGCGGCGAGGGCATCTCGCCCGCCAGCAGCATCGGACGGCGAGCACGCTCGCGCGCCGGCTCCGGCGTCGGCGCCGCATCGAGCAGCGCCTTCGTGTACGGGTGTTGCGGCACGCCGTACACGTCCTGCCGCGTGCCGAACTCCATCACGCGGCCGAGATACATCACGAGCACGCGCTGGCTGATGGCCTTCACCACCGCCAGGTCGTGCGCGACGAACAGATAGGACAACGACAGTTCACGCTGAAGATCGCGCAGCAGGTTCACGATCTGCGCCTGGATCGACACGTCGAGCGCCGATACGGGTTCGTCGCAGATCACGAGCTTCGGCTCGCCGATCAGCGCACGCGCGATGCCGACGCGCTGGCACTGCCCGCCGGAAAATTCATGCGGATAACGCAGCAGGTGATGCGCGTTCAGGCCGACGCGTTCGAGCATCGTGACCACGCGGCGGCGCACTTCGGTGCGGCCGAGGCCGGCGTGATGCGTGACGAGCGGCTCCGCGACGACCTGCTCGATCGTCATGCGCGGGTCGAGCGACGCGAGCGGATCCTGGAAGATCATCTGCACTTCGCGCCGCATCGCGGTGCCGCGCAGGTGATCGGGCGCGACGGCCTGGCCGCGCCATTTCACGGTGCCGGCCGTCATCGGCACGAGGCCGATCAGCGCGCGTGCGAGCGTCGACTTCCCGCAGCCCGACTCGCCGACGAGCCCGACCGTCTCGCCGCGCTTCACGTCGAACGACACGCCGTCGACTGCGCGCAGCGTGCCCTTCGGCGACCACGGATAGCCGCCGAGCGGCACACGGAAATGCACCTTCAAGTTCTCGACGGACAGCAGCGTGTCGTCCGTCGCGCCGGCTGGGCGGCGTTCATCGACGCTCATCGCAGACCTCCCGTCAGATCGGCCACCGGGCGGTGGCACGCGCGCACCGCGCCCGCGGCGCCATAGGTTTCGAGCGCCGGGCGCGCGGCGCCGCAGCGTTCTTCCGCATATGTGCAGCGCTTCGCGAACGCGCAGCCGGCCGGCGCGGTGCCGGGCATCGGCGGGTTGCCGGGAATCGCGACGAGCGGCGCATCGTCCGCATCGGTCAGCCGCGGCAGCGCGTTGAGCAGGCCGATCGTGTACGGATGCGACGGCGCCGCGAAAATCGAGTCGGCCGGCGCGTATTCGACGGTGCGGCCCGCGTACATGACCATCACGTCGTCCGCGAGGCCGGCGACCACGCCCATGTCGTGCGTGATCAGCACGATCGCGGTGCCGCGCTCGCGGTTCAGCTCGCGCAGCAGGTCGATGATCTGCGCCTGCACGGTCACGTCGAGCGCGGTGGTCGGCTCGTCGGCGATCAGGATTTCCGGCTCGGACAGCAGCGCCATCGCGATCATCACGCGCTGCCGCATGCCGCCCGAGAACTCGTGCGGATACATGCGGATGCGGCGCGCCGCGTCGGGAATGCGCACCGATTCGAGTGCGTCGATCGCGCGCTTCGTGGCTTCCTTGCGCGACAGCCTGCGATGCAGCTGCAGCGTCTCGGTCATCTGCCGCTCGATCGTCAGGAACGGATTGAGCGACGTCATCGGATCCTGGAAGATCATCGCGATGCGGTCGCCGCGCACCGCGTTCAATGCGCGCGTATCCATGTCGAGCAGGTTGTCGCCGCGGTAGCGCGCGGTGCCGGTCGTCGTGCCGTTGCCGGCCAGCAGGCCGAGCAGCGCCATCACGGTCTGGCTCTTGCCCGAGCCCGATTCGCCGACGATGCCCAGTGTCTTGCCGGCTTCGAGCGAGAACGACACGCCGTTGACGGCGTCGATCGGCGGCGCATCCTTGCGCGTGAAGCGCACGCCGAGATTTTCCACTTCCAATAGAGCTGCCATCTTCAGCGATCCTTCGGGTCGAGCGCGTCACGCAGGCCGTCGCCGACGAAGTTCACGCAGTAGAGCGTCACGCACAGCATGACGGCCGGGGCCAGCAGCAGCCACGGCATCGATTCCAGTTTCTGCGCGCCGTCCTGGATCAGCACGCCCCAGCTCGTCATCGGTTCCTGCACGCCGAGGCCGAGGAACGACAGCACCGATTCGGTCAGCACGATGTTCGGCACCGAGACGGTCGCGTACACGACGACCACGCCGAGCAGGTTCGGCACGACGTGGCGCAGCACGATCGACCCCGGCGACACGCCGATCGCGCGCGCCGCGTCGACGAACTCGCGATTGCGCAGCGACAGCGTCTGGCCGCGCACGACGCGCGCCATGTCGATCCACGAGAACGCGCTGATGGTCAGCACGACCAGCATGAACGAGCGGCCGAACAGGGTCATCATCAGGATCGCGATCAGCAGGTACGGGATCGCGTACATCATGTCGACGACGCGCATCATCACGGAGTCGACGCGGCCGCCCGCGAAGCCCGCGGTCGCGCCCCACGCGACGCCGAACAGGCCCGACACGAGCGTGCCGAGCAGGCCGACCTCGATCGAGACGCGGCCGCCGATCAGCGTGCGCACGAGCAGGTCGCGGCCGAGCTCGTCGGTGCCGAACCAGTGCTGGTTCGCCCAGGTCGGCGGCAGGCTGATCGCGCCCCAGTCGCTCGCGGCGGGATCGGCCGCGAGCAGCCACGGGCCGACGAAGCACGCGAGCGTGATCAGCGCGAGCAGCACGAGGCTGAACACGGCCGCGCGGTTGTGAAGGAAGCGCGCGAACGCCAGCTCGAGCGGCGAGCGCGAACGCGGCGGCGAATCGGTCTGCACGGGCAGGCCGACGACGGGAGTGGTCGGAGTCATCGCTGTGCCTCGCTCAATAACGGATGCGCGGATCGAGCCACGCGTACGCGAGGTCGACCAGCAGGTTGAACAGCACCGCGCAGACGGTCGTCAGCACGACGAGGCCGAGCACCAGTGTGTAGTCGCGGTTGATCGCGCCGTTCACGACGAGCTGCCCGAGGCCCGGCAGCGCGAACACCGATTCGGTGACGACGGCCGCCGTGATCGACGTGATGCAGACCGTGCCGAACAGCGACACCACCGGCATCAGCGCGGGCTTCAGCGCGTGACGCAGCACGATCGTCGAGCCCGGCAGGCCCTTCGCGCGCGCGGTGCGGATGTAGTTGCTCGACAGCGTCTCGATCATCGAGCCGCGCATCACGCGCGCGAGCAGCGACACGTTGATGAAGGTCAGCAGCACGATCGGCAGCAGCCGGTATTGCCAGCCGCCGTCGCCCCAGCCACCGGCCGGCAGCCAGCCGTTGCCGGCCGACGTCTTCAGCAGGATCGCGAAGATCCACACGAGCACCGGGCCGAGCACGAACGGCGGCACGACGTTGCCGAAGTTGCCGATCAGCATCACGAAGCGGTCGATCACGCTGTCGCGGCGCACGGCCGCGACGGTGCCGAGCAGCACGCCGAGCACGATCGAGACCGGGATCGACACGCCGCCCACGCCGAGGCTCACCGGCAGCGCCTTCTTCACGAGATCGTTCACCGACCAGTCGACGTAACGGAACGACGGGCCGAGATCGCCGTGCAGCAGCGAGCCGAGATACAGCAGGTACTGCTTCCACAGCGGCTCGTCGAGGTGGTATTTCGCGTTCAGGTTCGCGAGCGTCGCGGCGGACAGCTGCTTCTCCGTATCGAACGGGCCGCCGGGCGTGAAATGCAGCAGCAGGTAGCAGACGGTGATGACCGCGAGGATCGTCGGCACCGCCCACAACGTGCGCCTCAATGCATAGGCCAGCATGATCGCTCCGCTCAGTGCTTGATCAGGTACAGGTCCTGCGAAGCACGCATGTCGATCACGTTCTTCAGCGAATAGCCGCCCACGTAGGGCTTCACGAGACGATCGGCCGAATACTGGAACAGCGGCACCATCGGCGTGTCCTTCATCGCCATGTCGTGCGCCTGCGTGAGCAGCGCGGTGCGCGCCTGGTCGTCGAGCTTCTGGTTGCCTTCGTCGACGAGCGCGTCCATCTGCTTGTTGCAGTAGCCGACGGTGTTCTGCGAGCTGCCGCAGCGAATCAGGTCGAAGAAGGTCATCGCGTCGTTGTAGTCGGCGAACCAGCCGTCGCGCGCGATCTGCACCTTGCCGTCATGCCGCTGCTTCATCAGCACCTTGAACTCGACGTTCTCGAGCTTCGTGGTGATGCCGAGCTTGGTGCGCCATTCCGATGCGGTGAACAGCGCGACCTTCTTGTGCAGGTCGTTGGTGTTGTACGTGAGCGTGAACGACAGCGGCTTCGCGTCCGAGTAGCCAGCCTGCTTCAGCAGGTCCTTCGCGGTCGCGATGCGCTTGGCCATCGGCCACGACGCCCATTCCGGCGTGAACGGCTGCACGCCCTTCGTGCCGTTCGGCATCAACCCGTACATCGGCTTCTCGCCGGCCTGCGTGAGCTTCGACGTCAGTACATCGCGATCGATCACCATCGACAGCGCCTGGCGCACGCGCTTGTCCTTCAGCGCCGCGTCGCTGTTGTTCAGGTAGTAGTAATAGGTCGCGAGCTGCAGGCCCGGGCGCAGTTCAGCGCCGAACTGCTTGCTGACCTGCTGGAAGATGCCCGACGGGATCGAGTAGCTGTAGTCGATCTGGCCGGCCTGGTACATGCGCATCGCGGTTTCGTCGCTTTCGATCGGCAGGTACGTGACCTTGTTGATCACGACCTTCGATGCGTTCCAGTACTTCGCGTCCTTCGTCGCCACGATGCGGTTGTTCGGCTGCCAGTCGACGAGCTGGTACGCGCCGTTGCTGACGATGTTGCCCGGGCGCGTCCATGCGTCGCCGAACTTCGCGACCACGTCCTTGTTCACCGGCGCGAGCGGCGCCATCGCGGTCAGTTCGGGGAAGAACGCGACGGGCACGTCGGTCGTCACCTCGAGCGTGTACGGATCGACGGCGCGCACGCCGAGCGTCGACGGCGCGGCCTTGCCCGCGATGATGTCCTTCGAGTTCTTGATGAACTCGACGAGGATCGTGTATTTCGAGCCCGTCTTCGGATCGACGAGGCGCTGCCACGAATAGACGAAATCGGCGGCCGTCACCGGCTGGCCGTTGCTCCACTTCGCGTCGTGGCGAAGCTTGAAGATCCACGTCTGCGGCGTCTTGCGTTCCCACGACAGCGCGACGCCCGGCACGACCTGGCCGGCCGCATCGATGCGCGCGAGCCCTTCGAACAGGTCGAGGCCGATCGTGTTGCCGGTCCACGATTCGATGTGCGCGGGGTCGAGCGACTCGACTTCGGCGGGCACCTGTCGCGTCAGGTCCTGTTGCGGAGCGAGCGTGACGTTGGACGGAACGGTCACGGCGTGGGCGACGGGCGTCGTCAGGGCGAGCACGGCCAGCACGGCCGACATGGCATGCAAGGATTTCATCGTGGCAGTCTTGAGAAGGTGTGTTCGGTGAGCGTCGCGCGGCGGATGCCGCGGCTTACGCGTGAGACGCTGACGGGTGCAGCGATTGAGGAGGCCCGTGGTTCTCGTATTGCATGTTAGTATTCCTTACATTTCTTTCGACAGGCATCCCGTCGAAGAAACGAAGGAATACCTGTGCGTTAGAACAGCCTCGGTGTCCCGACCCAGACCACCACCGACTCGATCTTCGCGGTGTTGACCCAGCTGTGCGGGACCGTCGACTGATAGTGCGAACTGTCACCGGCCTGCAGGACGAACGTCTTGCCTTCCAGCGTCAGCGACACTTCCCCTTCAATCACGTACAGGAACTCCTCTCCTGCATGTGTCGTCACCTCGGACCGTTTCTGCCCCGGCGGCATCCTCACGAGGATCGCCTCCAGCTGGCGCCCTTCGGACACGTTCGTCAGCCTCGCGAACAGGTTCGTCGAATCGGCGAACCCGAAGAAGCGCAACTGATCGCCTCGGCAGACCGAGCGTTCTTCACTCGGCGTATCCACGAAGTACTGCACCGTCACACCGAGCGCGTGGGCGATACCGGCCAGCGACGTCAGTGACGGCGACGCGAGCCCGCGCTCGACTTGAGACAGAAACGGCTTCGAAATCCCCGCGGCGGTAGCGGTGTCGTCGAGCGTGCGCTTCAGACGTTGGCGCAACGCGCGAATCTTGCTGCCGAGTGCGACAGCGTCTGCCGATCGCGAGTTTTCAGTGGGGGGAACCATAGCAGGCCGAAAAGTGATCGTCAAAAAATGTTTGATGGAAAGTAACTAAGTTAATTAGAGATAGCTTAATCTTCGGGTTCGTACACGTCTTCGGTGTTGAGCCTGGTGCACTAAACAGGGCACGAAGCGAACGAAACGACGCGCTATCTTGCCAGACTCGCCGGCTTCACAGGCAAGCTGCAAGCGGCTCTCCGGGAATCTTCGGAGGACCTGCGCCAATGCTTACAACTAGATGATGAGACGAATGTTGCTGAAAGCTGCTGCCACATCGGGAGTTTCCCTAGGTAGCGCCCACCTGTCGCACCGGACCGGCACCCGCTACCATGCGCGCGCCGGTCGGGGACCTTCCCCGCCCCATCAGGCGGTGTCCGACCCCGGCCCGGGCTAACCGCCCGACTGTTCCATCGCCTGCACAAGCCTATCCGGCCGATTGTGCACCGGCGCCAGTTCGACCCAAGACGACGCGTGATCCGTGCCGTCCGTTTCAACGAGATTGATGATGCATTCACCTGTTTCCCAAACCCGATCGTTTACGACGGTCTTCCTCATCGAAATGTGGGAGCGCTTCGGCTACTACGGCATGGCCGCGCTCCTGGTCCTCTTCATGGTCGACCGGCTCGGCTTCACCGACAGCCACGCGAACCTGACCTGGGGTGCGTTCACCGCACTCGTCTACGCCGCGCCGTCGATCGGCGGCTGGATCGGCGACAAGGTGCTCGGCGCCCGCCGCACGATGATCATCGGCGCGTCGGTGCTGTGCGCCGGCTACCTGATGCTCGCGGTGCCGAACGATCACCTGACGTACATGTATGCGTCGCTCGGCGTGATCGTCGTCGGCAACGGCCTGTTCAAGGCCAACGCGGCGAACCTCGTGCGCCGCATCTACGAAGGCGACGACGCGCGCATCGACAGCGCGTTCACGATCTACTACATGGCGGTCAACATCGGCTCGACGGTGTCGATGCTCGCGACGCCGTGGATCAAGGATCACTGGGGCTGGCACACCGCGTTCGCGGTCTGCTGCGGCGGCATGCTGCTCGCGATCCTCAACTTCATGCTGATGCACCGCACGCTCGCGCACGTCGGCTCGCAGCCGGACGACGAGCCGATCCGCTGGAAGCGCCTCGGCGCGGTCGCGGCCGGCGGCGTCGGGCTCGCGCTGATCACGCTGTACGTGCTGCAGCACAAGCAGCTCGCGGTCGCGAGCGTGTGGACGGCGGCATTCGCGATCCTCGCGATCTTCGCGTACATGATCGCGAAGTCGGAGCGCTCGGAGCGCGCGGGCCTGATCGCGGCGCTCGTGCTGATCGGCCAGGTGATCCTGTTCTTCATCTTCTACGTGCAGATGTCGACGTCGTTGACGCTGTTCGCGCTGCGCAACGTCGATCCGCGCTTCATGCTGTTCGGCACGACGCTGTTCACGTGGAGCGCCGCGCAGTTCCAGGCGCTGAACCCGATCTGGATCATGCTGCTGAGCCCGGTGCTCGTGTGGGTCTACAACGCCGTCGCGAAGGGCGGCCGCGACCTGCCGGTCGCGGCGAAGTACGCGCTCGGTTTCGGCGCGGTCGCCGCCGGCTACCTGGTGTTCACGATCAGCGGCCGCTACGCGGTCGACGGCCGCGTGTCGTCGTGGTTCATGGTGTGGGGCTACGGCCTGTACTCGCTCGGCGAGCTGCTGGTGAGCGGCCTCGGCCTCGCGATGATCGCCCGCTACGTGCCGGCGCGCATGAGCGGCTTCATGATGGGCGCGTATTTCGTCGCGACGGGCGTGTCGCAGTATCTGGGCAGCGTCGTCGCGAACTTCGCGCAGATGCCGTCGCACGAACTGCCGGCCACCGAATCGCTGCCGCTCTACCTGTCGCTGTTCGAGAAGCTCGGCTGGCTCGCCGCGATCGGCATGCTGCTCGCGCTGCTGCTGCTGCCGCTGATGAACCGCCTGTCGCGCCAGCATCAGCGCTGCACCGACGAGCGCCGCGAAGAAGCGCTGCAGGCGCAGGCCGCCACCGCCGCGCAGTAAGGACTATCCCTCGGCGTGCGGCTCGCACGCCACATTCTCCCGCCAGACACGCGAACGCGTCCTACACTGGTTGCAGGCAACGCATCCGCTTCGCGCGATGCGCACTGGCGGGAGAACACGATGAAAAGCAAGACGACGCGGCTTTTGAGGATTCTGTCGGACATCCGGCACGCGCAGCGCTGCACCGCGATGCGCGCCGCCCGGGCCGCGGCCGAAGCCGATGCGGTCCTCGCGGAGCGCGACGACCCGGCGCAGGACGAACGCGAAGACGCCGAATCCGACGACGCATCCGCCACGCCCCGCTCCCGTATCGGCTCACCTCACTGACGCCGCGCGGCGCCTGCCGCGCCGCCCGCATCCGTCGCGCGCCTACGCCGCCGCGCCGCGCCATCGCGCGATCCACGTTCCCGAACCGGCTACCGCCATCATCAGCCCGACCGCGCATGCGTCGGCCACGAGGCCCACGCCGACATGCCGCAGATCGGCGCTGCGCACGGCCGGATGCAGCAGCGAATCGATCACGAGCGAGATCGCCGCGCCCGCGACGAAGCAGATCAGCCCGCGCTGGCCGACCGCCACGACGGGCCGCACGCCCTGTGCGATCCGCGCGATCCAGCCGAAGCGCACGCAATCGGCCATCAGCCACGCGACGGCCGCGAAGCTCACGACGCGCGGCAGCGCGAGATCGCGCTTGAGCACGCCTTCCGGCACCGGCAGCCCCGAGAACAGCTTGTAGCTCGCGCAGCCGAGCACGATCGCGCATGCGAGCCCGGTCGCCGCGGCGCCCCAGCGGCCGAGCGCGATGCGGCGGTAGAACGGCTGGCAGCGCGCGAGCACGCCGGCGACGAACATCAGTTGCCACGCGAACGGATTGAAGCTCCAGCGGAAACCGTCGGTGTCCAGCAGTTCCGGGCCGAGCCAGCCCGCCGCCAGCCACGACGCGACGCTGAGCGCCACGAGCAGCCACGGATGGCGCCGCGCGAACGGCACCAGCACCGGCGACGCGAGCGCGAACAGCACGTACATCGGCAGCACCGACGCCAGATACGGCTGGCGCTGGAACGTCAGCAGCTCGGCGGCGCCCGTGAGCGGCGACGCGAGCATCACGCTGACGTCGTCGAGCGCGAGGTTCGGCGCATCGATCCCGTAGTGATCGAGCACCACCGACACGACGAGCATCAGCGTCGACGTCGCGAGAAACGCGCGGTAGATCTGCATCGCGCGCCGCACGAAACGCCGCTGCGCGGCGCGCGCGCCGTGCCGCTCGGCGATCGCGCCGTATGCGCTCGCGGTCGCGAAGCCGCCGAGGAACACGAACACCTCGGCCGCGTCGCACAGCGCGAACGCGTGCAGCGTCACGCGCGACAGCACGCTCGCGCCGATGTGATCGACGACGATCATCAACAGCACGAGCCCGCGGAAGAAGTCGATTTCGATCAGGCGGCCGCCGCGCGACGGCTGGACCGTGACGGAAGGCGGCGGGCTCAACGACATGAGCCCACCTGTGCGGCGGCGGTGCGACGCGCACCGTGGAAAGGATCGGGAAAAGGCAGGCGAGCGCGATCGGCGGCGATACGCGTATGCTCGCATCGCGCCAACCCGGCCGGCTTGGCGCGGAGGTGACCGTTCATGGAAAAGCTGCATACGAAGGGAAGTCGGTCAGGCCAGTCTAGTAGCCGATCAGGGGAGACCCTAAGTAACAAAGTGCAACCGAATCTTCTGTTCGATTACAAGCGCGAGCGTTGCGCGGCGAAGCAGGCAGCGTCGCCAGATTCGCGTCAGCGCGTCGCCAGTTGGCGGTCAGGATCGAGGGATTCGGCGGGAGTCGGCGGAAGTCGGCAGCGCCACGCGCGGTGTTCGACGTTCGGGATGAAGCGCGCTGCGCGGCACGTTTCGCACGGCCGGCGCATCGCGACGAGGCGATTATCCGCGCGCGGGCAGGCGCCGCATCAGCATCGCGCTGTGCCACGCGGTCAGCGCGACGGCGATCCAGATCGGCCCGTACGTCGCGAGCTGCGCGACGCTCAGCGTTTCACCGAGCAGCAGCAGCGACACCACGACGAGCAGCACGGGCTCGACGTAGCCGAGAATCCCGAACAGCGCCATCGGCAGCATCCGGCTCGCCTTCAGGTAGCTCGCCAGCGCGAGCGTGCTGAGGATGCCGAGCCCCGGCAGCAGCACGGCCCACAGCAGCGGATGGCCGGCGACGCGCGTGGTGCTCGTCGCGACCATCGCGAGCGCGATCGGGCACAGCAGCGCGATCTCGATCGCGAACGCGGCCAGCGAATCGGCGTTGATGCGCCGGCGCAGCACGAAATACGGCGGATAGCCGAGCGCGACGACCAGCGTCGGCCATGCGAACGCGCGCGTCGCCCACACCTCGTGCGCGACGCCGAGCGCCGCACAGGCGACCGCCGCCCATTGCAGCGGGTCGAGCCGCTCGTGATAGTAGAAGCGGCCGACGAGCACCATCGTCAGCGGCAGCAGGAAATAGCCGAGCGACACTTCGAGCATGCGGCCGTGCAGCGGCGCCCACAGGAACAGCCACAGCTGCACGCCGAGCAGCGCCGCGCTCACCGGCAGCGCGATCAGCAGGCGCCAGTCGCGCGCGCTGCGCCGCGCCAGCCCGACGAGCGCCGGCCAGCGGCCGCGCAGCGCGATCAGCGCGAGCGCGCCCGGCGCGGTCCACACGACGCGCCACGCGAAGATGTCGAGGCCCGTGAGCGGCGCGAGCAGTTTCGCGTAAGCCGACATCAGCGCGAACAGCGTCGACGCCATCACCGACAGCATGAGGCCGCGCCCCGCCTCCGGATACCCCGTCATGATCGTTGTGCGCCTCTTACTGCTGCTGGAAGCGTTCGAAGCGCTTCTCGGTCCGGCGTTCCTCGAACGTCACCTCGGTCACGCGCGCGGCGGGCGGCCCGTGGCGCAGCCATGCGAGCATCCGGTCGATCTGCGCGCCGGGCCCCTGGATCATCGCCTCGACGGTGCCGTCCTCGAGATTCGCGACCCAGCCGCGCAGCTTCAGCGCATGCGCCTCGCGCACCGTCGCATGACGAAAGCCGACGCCCTGCACGACGCCGCGCACCCGCACGTAGTAGGTCTCGATCCGTTCGTCCAGCTCATTGCGGCTCATTGCGTCGCCCTCCCGTTGCATTCAAGCCCGGCATTGTAGTCGCGTCGGCCGCTTCGCACACGCGCCGGCCGGGCGTCGCCGCGCACGCCGACCACGTACAATCTCGCCGATGCCCAACCGCCGCGCCGCCCGCGCGGCCCTGAAGGAAACGCATGACTGATACCTCCCGCGATCTCGTTCTCGTCACCGGCGCGTCCGGTTTCGTCGGCTCGGCCGTCGCGCGCATCGCGCAGCAGAAAGGCTATGCGGTGCGCGTGCTGGTGCGCCCGACCAGCCCGCGCACGAACGTCGCGGATCTCGACGCCGAGATCGTCACCGGCGACATGCGCGACGAGGCGTCGATGCGCGCCGCGCTGCGCGGCGTGCGCTACCTGCTGCACGTGGCGGCCGACTACCGGCTGTGGGCGCCCGACCCCGACGAGATCGAGCGCGCGAACCTCGAAGGCGCGGTCGCGACGATGCGCGCGGCCCGCGCGGCAGGCGTCGAGCGGATCGTCTACACCAGCAGCGTCGCGACGCTGAAGGTGACGAGCGCCGGCGATCCGTCCGACGAGAACCGGCCGCTCACGGCCGAGCAGGCGATCGGCGTCTACAAGCGCAGCAAGGTGCTCGCGGAGCGCGCGGTCGAACGGATGATCGCCGACGAAGGGCTGCCGGCCGTGATCGTCAACCCGTCGACGCCGATCGGCCCGCGCGACGTGAAGCCGACGCCGACCGGCCGCATCATCGTCGAGGCCGCGCTCGGCAAGATTCCCGCGTTCGTCGATACGGGGCTGAACCTCGTGCACGTCGACGACGTCGCGCACGGCCACTTCCTCGCCCTCGAGCGCGGCCGGATCGGCGAGCGCTACATCCTCGGCGGCGAGAACCTGCCGCTGCAGCAGATGCTCGCGGACATCGCGCAGATGACGGGCCGCAAGGCGCCGACGATCGCGCTGCCGCGCTGGCCGCTGTACCCGCTCGCGCTCGGCGCCGAAGCGGTCGCGAAGTTCACGAAGAAGGAGCCGTTCGTCACCGTCGACGGGCTGCGGATGTCGAAGAACAAGATGTATTTCACGTCGGCGAAAGCCGAGCGCGAGCTCGGCTACCGTGCGCGCCCGTATCGCGAAGGGCTGCGCGATGCGCTGGACTGGTTCGGCTCGGCGGGCTACCTCAAGTAACACAAAGCGGCGCACCTCGCGCCGCTTTGCGCACTTTGTTACACGTCGCGCGCGGACCGGCATCGGCGCAGCGGTTAAAATCGCGGGTCTTACGCAGAGAAGACACGCATGAACCTGAACGATCAGATCGCTTCGCTCGCCACGGGCGTCGATCAGCTCCTCCACGATCACCACGCCGCGCAGCAGGCGGCACGCAGCGCGGAAGCCTTCGCGCGCGCCGCGGCAGCGGAAGCCCGGGCCGCGGCCGAGCGCCACGCCGCGGCGGAAGCCGACGCGCAGGCCGCCGCGCAGCGCCACACGGCCGCTGCCGCCGATGCCGAAGCCGCGCAGCGGCGCCACGCCGATGCCACCGCCGCCGCCGAAGCGGCCGCCCAACGTCATACGGATGCCGCCGCGCAGGCCGAAGCCGCTTCGCAGCGCCATGCGGAAGCCACCGCGCTGACCGAAGCGCTCGCGCAACGTCACGCGGATGCCGAAGCCGCGTCGCAGCGTCACGCGGCGGCGATCGCCGAAGCCGAGGCCGCCGCGCAGCGTCATCACGCCGCCGCGACCGAAGCCGAAGCGGCCGCGCAACGTCATGCCGCGGCGACCGCCGAAGCGGAAGCCGCCGCGAAGCGCCATGCGGAAGCGACCGCCGAAGCCGAAGCAGCCGCGCAGCGCCACATGGCCGCGATTGCCGAGGCCGAGGCGCTCGCCCAGCGTCACACGCAGGCGCTCGCCGACACGCAGGCCGCCGCCCGGCGTCACGACGAAGCCACCGCGGAGGCGGAAGCCATCACGCAGCGTCACGCCGAAGCGATCGCCCAGGCCGAAGCCGCCGCGCAACGCCACGCCGAGGCGACCGCCGAAGCCGAAGCCCTCACGCAGCGCCATACCGAAGCGATCGCTCAGGCTGAAGCGGCCGCGCAGCACCACGCGAAGGCCATCGCCGACGCCGAGGCGCTGGTCGAGGCCGTCGTCAAGGAAGCCGCGACGAACGCGGTGGCCGCCACGGCGGTGACGGCCGAAGCCGTCGAGCCGGCACCGGCGGATACGCCGGCAGCGGAGCCGGCCGTGCACGCAGTCGCGCCGGTTGCGGCCGAAGCAGCCGAAGTGCCGACTTCAGGCGCCGACGCCGAAACCGCGATCGTCCCGGCGGCGCAAGCCGGCGCCGCGGGTGAAACCGAAACCGACAGCGACACCGTTGCCGCGCCGGCCGACAAGGCGACGCTGCACGTCGCGCGCCCGTCCCAGAACGAACTCACGCTGACCATCAACGGCGAATCGATCACGCTGCATCCGGAGCAACTGGGCCAGCTGATCGAGGAACTCGCGCACGCACGCGCGTCGATGCAGCCGGAGCCGCCGCCCGGCATTCCGGCCGGCTGGCGTTTCGTGACGACGAAGAACCCGATGATGGCCGTGCAGAAGCAGTCGAACGGCGACCGTCTGCTGGTCGCTCGCCACACAGGCTACGGCTGGGTGCCGTTCACGTTCTCGCCGGACGTCGTGGTCCAGATGTACATGATGCTGACCCAGCGGTAAGCGCCGGCATCGGTATACGACACGGCAGAAAATAAAACAGCCCGACCGGTTCGCACCGATCGGGCTGTTTGCTGTCCGGCTGCCGGGAGGCATGCCTCCCGGCCCCGTTCAGCGATCCACCGGCGCCTGCACGCGCGCCTTCCACTGGCCGCCCTTGCCGCGCCAGTAACGCCACGCGGACGCGAACGTCGCACCCACATAGAACAGCGCGACGAGCGGCAGCGCGGGCGCCCACAGCGGCGAGCGCCGGTAGTAGCGCAGCATCGGCGCATACGCGGCGCACATCGACGCCCACGCGAGCCAGGCCGGCCATGCACGCGCGCCGTAGGCGAGCGCGACGACGGGCGGCACCAGGTAGATGATCGTCATCCCGAGCAGCGTGCCGGCCAGCAGCAGCGGCGAATAGTGCAGCTGCGTGAACGCGGTGCGCGCGATCATGTTCCAGATGTCGCGCCAGCTGTCGTACGGGCGCAGCGACACGCTGCGATCGGCGAGATCGAGCCGGATCGGATGGCGGCCGCTGCCGCGGTGCTTGATCTGCGCGGCGAGGCTGCAGTCGTCGATCAGCGCGCCGCGAATCGATTCGATGCCGCCCGCTTCCTCCAGCGCCGTGCGCTTCACGAGCATGCAGCCGCCGGCCGCACCGGCCGTCCGGTTGCGCGGGTTGTTGATCCACGAGAACGGGTACAGCTTCGCGAAGAAGAACACGAACGCCGGAATCAACGCCTTTTCCCAGAACGAGTCGCAGCGCAGCCGCACCATCAGCGACACGAGATCGCGACGCTCGGCCTGCGCACGCGTGACGAGTTGCGCGACGGCGTCGGGCGGATGGCCGATGTCGGCATCCGTCAGCAGCAGGTAGTCGGCCGGCAGGCCGAGCGTCTGCACGGCCGCGATCCCCTGCGACTGCGCCCACACCTTGCCCGACCAACCGGCCGGCAGCGGCTTCGCGGTCAGCACCGTCAGCCGGTCGGCGCGGTTGATCGCGAGCGCGGCCGCGCGGGCCGCGTCGGCGGTGCCGTCGTCGCTGTGGTCGTCGACAATGATCAGATGGAATTCGCCCGGATAGTCCTGCTCGAGCAGCGAAGTCGCCGCGCGAGCGATCACGTCGGCTTCGTTGCGCGCCGGCACCACGGCCACGACGGCCGGCCAGCCCGCCTCGGCCACCGCGCCGCGAGCCTCGGGCGGCAGCGGCCGCGCGGGCTGCGCGCGCCAGAAGCCGCCGCGCGCGACGAGCAGCACGATCCAGATCACCAGCGACAGGCCGGACACCAGGAAAGCAAGCGCCAGCATCATCGGCCTGCCTCCTGCCGCCCGCGGGCCGGGTAGGAATTAATAGGGGTCGGGAACAAAACGCCCGAAACCGCACGGGCGGAAGGGCAATACGCGTAAGAATCGACGGTCATCGAATGGCCTTGAAATGAGCGCGACGCCGGGCAGCCGGAGCGGCCGCCCGCGAAACCGCGTAGTTTACTGGGTTCCGCGCCCGCCAGCGCCGACGCGGCTCTCCCGCAATTGCAACGGTGCCGACACAGCACCAAAGCACGGACGGCCCGATAGGGTTAAAATGCGCGATTAATTCGGGGTTCCGGGGCCTGGCCGGCCGGTTCGTTCCTGCCTTCATAACATCAAGCCGGGGCGAGCGAGCGAGTGCCAGCTCCTCGAACCCCGGCGTCTGTCGTCGGAGTTCGCTCACCTATGCGAGTCATCCTTGCCCAGCCCCGCGGCTTTTGTGCGGGGGTTGTCCGTGCGATCGAGATCGTCGATCGCGCGCTGCAACAGCACGGTGCGCCGGTCTATGTGCGTCACGAGATCGTGCATAACCGGCATGTCGTCGAAAATCTGCGTAATAAAGGGGCACGATTCGTTGAGGAGCTCGACGAGGTGCCGCACGGCGCTGTCGCGATCTTCAGCGCGCACGGTGTCGCCCAGACGGTCGAGCGCGACGCGCAGACGCGCGGGCTCGACGTGCTCGACGCAACCTGCCCGCTCGTCACGAAAGTGCACGTGCAGGGGCGCCAGTACGTCGCGGCGGGCCGCCGGCTGATCCTGATCGGCCATGCGGGCCACCCGGAAGTCGAGGGCACGATCGGCCAGATTCCGGCCGAGGTGATCCTCGTGCAGAGCGAAGCCGAAGTCGATACGCTGACGCTGCCCGTCGATACGCCGGTCGCGTACATCACGCAGACCACGCTGTCGGTCGACGACACGCGCGGCATCATCGAAGCGCTGCAGCGCCGGTTCACCGACCTCGTCGGCCCGGACACGCGCGACATCTGCTATGCCACGCAGAATCGCCAAGCCGCCGTGCGCGAGCTGAGCGAACAGGTTGACGTGCTGCTCGTCGTCGGTGCGACGAACAGCTCGAACTCGAACCGCCTGCGCGAGATCGGCACCGAAAGCGGTGTGCCGAGCTATCTCGTCGCCGACGGCTCGGAAGTGAAGGCCGAATGGTTCGCGGGCGTGCAGACGGTCGGCCTGACCGCCGGCGCGTCGGCGCCCGAAGAAATGGTCGAGGATGTAATCAGCGCGCTGCGCGCGCTGGGGCCCGTCGATGTCGCGACGATGGCGGGCCGTGAAGAAAAAGTCGAATTCAAGTTGCCGGCGAAGCTCACGCAAGCTGTCGCCCGCGAAGTTTAAGGAGGACATCCCTTGTCTATTCCGCTGCTCCAGCAAGTCCGTGTCGGCGCCTACATCGTGCGCCAGCACCTGTCCGGCAACAAACGCTATCCGCTCGCGCTGATGCTCGAGCCGCTGTTCCGCTGCAACCTCGCGTGCAACGGCTGCGGCAAGATCGATTATCCGGATCCGATCCTGAACCAGCGCCTGTCCGTCGAGGAATGCCTGCAGGCCGTCGACGAGTGCGGCGCGCCCGTCGTGTCGATCGCCGGCGGCGAGCCGCTGCTCCACAAGGAAATGCCGGAAATCGTCAAGGGCATCATGAAGCGCAAGAAGTTCGTGTACCTGTGCACGAACGCGCTCTTGATGGAAAAGAAGATGGACGACTACCAGCCGAGCCCGTATTTCGTCTGGTCGGTCCACCTCGACGGCGACAAGGACATGCACGACCATTCCGTGTCGCAGGAAGGCGTGTACGACAAGGCGGTCGCGGCGATCAAGGAAGCGAAGCGCCGCGGCTTCCGCGTGAACATCAACTGCACGCTGTTCAACGATGCGATCCCCGAGCGCGTCGCGAAGTTCTTCGACACGCTGGGCCCGATCGGCGTCGACGGCATCACCGTGTCGCCGGGCTACGCGTACGAGCGCGCGCCGGATCAGCAGCACTTCCTGAACCGCGACAAGACGAAGAACCTGTTCCGCGAAATCCTGAAGCGCGGCGAAGGCGGCAAGCGCTGGTCGTTCAGCCAGTCGTCGCTGTTCCTCGACTTCCTGGCCGGCAACCAGACGTACAAGTGCACGCCGTGGGGCAACCCGGCGCGTACGGTGTTCGGCTGGCAGAAGCCGTGCTACCTGGTCGGCGAAGGTTACGTGAAGACCTTCAAGGAACTGATGGAAACGACGGAGTGGGACAACTACGGCGTCGGCAACTACGAGAAGTGCGCGGACTGCATGGTCCACTGCGGCTTCGAGGCGACGGCCGTGATGGACACGATCTCGAACCCGCTGAAGGCGCTGCGCGTGAGCCGCAAGGGCATCAAGACCGACGGCCCGTTCGCACCGGACATCTCGATCGCGAAGCAGCGTCCGGCCGAGTACGTGTTCTCGCGCCACGTCGAGATCAAGCTCGAGGAAATCCAGCGCGCCGGCAAGGGCAAGCTGCAGAAGCCGGCGAAGTCGGCAACGGCCGCTTAAGTCGCGCGTTGCGCCGCGAGAAGGTTCGCGCCTTCGCAGCGGCTGGAATCGAAAAAGCGCCACGGAGTTCATTCGCTCCGTGGCGCTTTTTGTTTTGACGGACGCCGTGTGACGCGCAGCGCTTGCGCCCTGCGTGCGGGGGCGAACGTCGGTTGCCTAGCTTCGCGACTCCGCCGCGGCGATCAGCTGCCAGGCGGTCGGCCCCGGATCGAGCAGCGGGTCGGACGGCGGATCGAGATCGTGCGGATGCGCTTCCTCGGACGGCAACGTCTGCGCTTTCGCAATGCCGATTTCGTCGCCGCATACGGTGCATCGATAGATGCCCGCCACCGTCACCTTGCTGCCCGGCGGCAGATTCTCGCTGAATGCGCGGCCACTTCCGCACGTGAAGTAGCCGCCGCTCCTGTATAGCGCCATCGCTCCTCCTGACCGAAACGAATGCGTTCGCGCCGACACGCACGTTCGTCGCAAACGCGAGGATGGATCGTCGTCCGGACACGCCGGGTTCCAGTCATGGCATTAGACGGCGCGCGGCCGCGCGATGGAATCGGACGCGTATGAAACACGGCCCGTGGGCAGCCACTCAATGCAGAACGGCCGGCTCCCGCATCTTCGCCGCGGCCTGCGCGACGAGCCCCGGCTGTTCGGCAGAGGCGAACGTGCAGACATGACGCCACAGCTCAGCCAGCCGATGCCGCGTGAGCGTCGCGACGCACGCGTCGTTCGCGGCGAGCACGCGTTCGAGTACCGCGCATTCGTCGTCGTGCAGCGTCCATGCCCCGCTTTGCGCGGCGCGCGCCACGCTCGCGTCCAGCACGCGCTCCGCGTCGACGCACAGGTCGATGGTCGCATCGGGAGAGACCGCATCGTCGAGCGCGAGGAACACCAGATACACGCTCGTGCGCAGCCGCATCAGCAGCGTTTCGCTACCGTGCTCGCCGCGCAGCGCGACCAGCGCCATGTGGCATTTCAGCGAGATGTCGCGGGCATGCGCGGGCGGCAGCGGCAGCAGCCATTCGCGCGTCAATGGCGGATGGCGACGACCTTTTCGGGCAGCCTTCATGATTCGCCCCCGCTCGCGGACACGTCGCCCTTCGCCGATCCCGGCCACGCGCCACGGCACACGACGGCGCCGCGGCCCGCGTCGCGCAGGGCGTTCGCCCGGCGTCGCATGCCGTGTACATCGGCGCGCCGTCGCGTCGAGCCCGCTTCCGGCAGCCTGCGTATCGCCGACGCACGCCACACGCCGGACAATCGGTTGGGGCATGCCATGTTCGTCTCCTGCATCAAAACGTGTTCTCGCCCTTCAGGTAGTACGCGGTTTTCACGAAGAACGCCTTCACCGGATGGCCGGTCTGCGCGTCGCGGGCCGCCCGCGCTTCCATCGCGGCCTTCTCGTCGCGCCACCGGTCGGGCATCGGGTTGTTCACGCGCGCGAGGGCGCGCTGCATCGCGAGCGGATAGTTCTGGTTGCCGGCCGTCGTCGCGCGATAGCCTGCGCGCGTCATCTGCATCAACTGCACATCGGTCTCGGCACGCGCCGCCGACCAGGTCAACGGCGCGGCATGCGGGGTGTCGCCAGCGCCGATCGACTGCGCAAAACCGACGGCAGGCAGCGCAACCAGTGCGCAGGAAAGAACAGCAACGGGAACGAGGGATCGCATAATGGCCTCCAGATGGTTGTCTCCGCATCGATCCATCATCGATGCGTTGAAATCATCGTATGTCGGGCCGCATCCCGCTTGAATAGCCGAATCCGCAATTGTTATTTTCAGGTGCGGCATTCGGCGTGCGCACCGCGTCATTCGCGAATCCCGCCGGCATGGAATTTCTTTATTTCATTCAATGACCTGATCGGATTTTTAGCGACGATCCGGTGGGGCGCTCACGCCGCTCTTTCAATTTTCGAAATGACGTGTTGCCGGTGCGATGCCGGCCAGCGCGCCCGCCCGCAAGGCTCCGGCGTGATATCGCGCACGCGGATCGCGCCGAAACGATCTCAGCGGATCGGCCGATTCTCCTGATGCAGGACAAATCATCCGCATCGACTTGCCGGATCGAGACACGACGCAAGCGGCGAGGACGCGCGATAATCACGCATCGGTCGTTTCGCACGGCATCTCACGCATTTCACTTTTTAATCGAGTCCCTCCATGGCTGCCCTCGACATTACCGCCATCGACAGCTGGCACGCGCACGTCTATTTCGATGCGGCGAGCCGCGACGCGGCCTGGGCGTTTCGCCAGGTCGTCGACGCGCGGTTCGGCGCGGTCATCGAACTCGGCCGCTTTCACGAACGCCTCGTCGGCCCGCATCCGGCCTGGTCGTACCAGATCGCGTTCGACGCCGCCCGATTCGACGACATCGTGCCGTGGCTCGTGCTGAACCACGGCGCGCTCGACATCTTCCTGCATCCGAATACGCACGACGAACTGCGCGACCATCGCGATTGCGCGGTGTGGATCGGCAAGTCGTATGCGCTCAATCTCGACGCGCTGGCCGGCTGAGGGCCGACGTCCGGCCGCGTTCGCCGCGGCGGGGCATCCACGTTTCGGGTCGACGTGAAACGTCTCGCGACGGTACGCCCGTACAGTGGTTTCCGTGATCGACTTCCGGAAACCCGCCATGACACCCGCAGACACCGACGCCGACACCCGGCGCATCCATGAAGACTGGCACGCCGCCGTCGTCGCCCGCGACCTCGACGCGCTGATGTCGCTGTATGCCGACGACGCGGTGCTCGAAACCCCGCTCGTCGTCGCCACGCTGCCCGCGCACGGCTCCGGCGTGCTGCACGGCAAGGCCGCGATCGGCGCATTCTTCGCGGCCGGCCTGCGCAATCCGGACAACCCGCTCGGGCGCTGGTACCGGACCGGGCTGTTCTTCTCGAATGGCCGTCAGCTCGTCTGGGAATACCCGCGCGCAACGCCGGACGGCGATCAGGTGGATCTCGTCGAAGTGATGGATCTGCGCGACGGGCTGATCGCGCATCATCGCGTGTACTGGGGATGGGTCGGGTTCAGCGCGCTGCGCGGCGCCGCGCGCCGGTAGCGCCTACTCCGGCCGACGCGCCGCGCACGCGGCGTCACCCGCTCGACGCCCCGTGCCGCTCACGCGACATACATCGCGACACTGACGAACTGGCACAGGCTGCCGGCCAGTACGAAAAGGTGCCAGATGCCGTGGCCGTGGCGGATGCGTTCGTCGTTGATGAAGAAGTAGATCCCCGCGCTGTAGATCACGCCGCCGGCCACGAGCCACGCGGTGCCGATCGGCGGCAGCGCATGGATCAGCGGACGCACGGCGACGAGCGCGAGCCAGCCCATCAGCACGTACAGGATCATCGACAGCAGGCGCGTGCGGCGCCCGAGCGTCAGCTCCTGCACGATGCCGAACACGGCGAGCCCCCAGCTCACGCCGAACAGCGACCAGCCCCACGGGCCGCGCAGCGTGACCAGCGTGAACGGCGTGTAGCTGCCGGCGATCAGCAGGTAGATCGCCGAATGGTCGCATTTCTGCAGGATCGCCTTCAGGCGCGGGTTGCGCACGCTGTGATACGCGGTCGAGATCGCGTAGAGCAGGATCAGCATCGCGCCGTACACGCTGAAGCTCACCACCTTGTACGGGTCGCCTTCGAGCGCGCCCATCGTCACGAGCGCGACGAGGCCGGCCACCGACAGTACCGCGCCGACGAGATGGGAAATGCTGTTGAAACGCTCACCGGCATGCACGACGTGTTCTCCTGCGGGGCCATCGGGAAAAGAGGGAGCCCTATGATACCGGCGGCCGGATATCGCCGTGCTGCGCCCGGGCAAACGGCTGGCGCGCGCCGTGCGAGGCGCGCCGCCGGCCCGCCAAAGAAAAAGCGCCGCGACATTCGTCGCGGCGCTTCCCTTTCGATCACCGGACCGATTCGTCAGGTGATTGCAACGGCCCGGTTCAGCAACACTTCCCGGCACCCGACCCGTAGCGCGCATTCTGACGCTCGCGGAAGAATTCCTCATACGTCATCGGCTCGCGGTCCGGATGGGTTTCGCGCATGTGCGCGACGTAGGTATCGTAGTCGGGCAGGCCGACCATCAGCCGCAACGCCTGCCCGAGGTAACGCCCCGCGCTGCGCAGGTCGCTGCCAAGATCGCTGAACATCGCGGCCTCCCCTTAACGTCCGCTGCCGAGCGCCTGCGCGGCCGGCATCGCTTCGTACGGCGTCTCGCGCACGGTCGGCTTCGACTCGCGGCGAGCGCGCAGCACGGCGATCACGCCGTACACCGCGATCGCCACGACGACGAAGATGAACAACCCGGCCAGCGCCGCATCGATGTAGTCGTTGAAGATGATCCGCTTCATCTGCGCGATCGACTTCGCCGGCGCGAGGACCTTGCCTTCGTCCACCGCGGCCTGCAGCTTCGCGGCGTGCGCGAGGAAGCTGACCTTCGGGTTCGCGTCGAAAATCTTCTGCCAGCCGGCCGTCAGCGTGCAGATCAACAGCCAGACGGTCGGCACGATCGTCACCCACGCATAGCGCTCGCGCTTCATCTTGAACAGCACGACGGTGCCGAGCACCAGCGCGATCGCGGCGAGCATCTGGTTCGAGATGCCGAACAGCGGCCACAGCGTGTTGATGCCGCCGAGCGGATCGACCACGCCCTGGTACAGGAAGTAACCCCACGCAGCCACGCACAGCGCGGTGGCGACGAGGTTCGCCGGCAGCGATTCGGTACGCTTGAGCGCCGGGTGGAACGTGCCGAGCAGATCCTGCAGCATGAAGCGGCCCGCGCGCGTGCCGGCATCGACGGCCGTCAGGATGAACAGCGCCTCGAACAGGATCGCGAAGTGATACCAGAACGCCATCATCGCTTCGCCGCCGATCACCTGGTGCAGGATGTGCGCCATGCCGACGGCCAGCGTCGGTGCGCCGCCCGCCCGCGCGATGATCGTCGTTTCGCCGACGGCCTTCGCGGTCTGCGTCAGCATGTCGGGCGTCAGCACGAAGCCCCATTGCGTGACGGTGTTGGCGACCGCTTCCGGCGTCGAGCCGAGCACGGCGGCCGGCGCGTTCATCGCGAAGTAGATGCCCGGCTCGATCACGCACGCGGCGACCAGCGCCATGATCGCGACGAACGATTCCATCAGCATCGCGCCGTAACCGATGAAGCGCGCGTTGGTTTCGTTGTCGATCAGCTTCGGCGTCGTGCCCGACGAGATCAGCGCGTGGAAGCCCGACACCGCGCCGCACGCGATCGTGATGAACAGGAACGGGAACAGGTTGCCCGACCACACCGGGCCCGTGCCGTCGACGAACTTCGTCAGCGCGGGCATCTTCAGTTCCGGTGCGACGACCAGGATGCCGATCGCGAGGCCGAGGATCGTGCCGATCTTCAGGAACGTCGACAGGTAGTCGCGCGGCGCGAGCAGCAGCCACACCGGCAGCACCGACGCGACGAAGCCGTAGCCGATCAGGATCCACGTGAGCTGCGTGCCGCTGAACGTGAACCACGCGGCGAGCGTCGGCGAATCGTGCACCTGCTGGCCGAACGCGATCGACGCCATCAGCAGCACGAAGCCGATGATCGACACTTCGCCGATGCGGCCCGGACGGATGTAGCGCGTGTAGACGCCCATGAACAGCGCGATCGGAATCGTCGCGGCGACGGTGAACGTGCCCCACGGCGAATTGGTCAGCGCCTTCACGACGATCAGCGCGAGCACCGCGAGGATGATCACCATGATCAGGAACGCGCCGAACAGCGCGATCACGCCGGGCACCGTGCCGAGCTCCATCTTGACGAGATCGCCGAGCGAACGGCCGTCGCGGCGCGTCGAGATGAACAGCACGATGAAGTCCTGCACCGCGCCGGCGAACACGACGCCGGCCAGGATCCACAGCATGCCGGGCGTGTAGCCCATCTGCGCGGCGAGCACGGGGCCGACCAGCGGCCCGGCGCCGGCGATCGCGGCGAAGTGATGGCCGAACAGCACGTACTTGTTGGTCGGCACGTAGTCGAGGCCGTCGTTGTACTTGACCGCCGGCGTCATCCGCAGCCCGTCGAGCTGCATGACCTTGCTGGCGATGAAACGGCTGTAGAAGCGATACGCGATCAGATACACGCAGACTGCGGCGATCACGATCCAGAGGGCACTGACGCGCTCGCCGTGCGCGAGTGCGATCGTGCCGAATGCGAACGCGCCGAGTAGCGCGACCGCGATCCAGAGCAGGGTACTGGAAGCCCGATTCATGGCGTCTCCTGGTCTCCAATGTGTTTTTGAGTGGATGCGGCGAGGGCCGAACCCGCGTGACGTCGATGCGCCGTGCCGCAGCCTCGCGGAGACTGCGGCGATGGGCCGTAGTATTCCGCGCGACGGGGGCCGCTTACAAGCGGACAACTACGTATGACGATCTACGTAGAATTACGTAGATCGTTGGCGCGTGCACCTCGTCGGGCGACGATTGCCCGCGACCGGCGAGCCACGTACAGTATTTGCCTGCCTCCATTCCGGAATCCCCATGCCGATCGCATTTCAGAAGATGAACGCGAATGGCGATGACTTCGTCATCGTCGACCTGCGCGGTCGGAAACACGATCGCGCGCATCCCGTCGACGGCGACCTCGTGCGGCGCATGGGCGATCGGCATCGCGGCATCGGCTTCAACCAGCTCGCGGTGATCTCGGACGGCGACGACGCGGCCGCGCGCGTCGCGTTCTGGAACCCCGACGGCTCGGCGCTCGATACCTGCGGCAGCGCGACGCGCGGCGTCGCATGGAAGCTGATGCGGGAAACCGGCGCGGCGTCGATCGTGCTGCGCACGAATCGCGGCCGCCTGCACTGTTCGCAGGATGCGGACGGGCTGATCAAGGTCGAGATGGGTGCGCCGCGGCTCGGCTGGCGGGACATACCCTTCGCCGAAGCCGCCGACACGCTCGCGCTGCCGCTGCCGGGCACGCCGGCCGCCTGCAGCATGGGCAATCCGCACTGCACGTTCTTCGTCGACGATCCCGACACGCTCGACGTCGCCGCACTCGGCCCGGCGATCGAAGCACATCCGCTGTTTCCGCAGAAAACCAACGTCCATTTCGTGCGGGTCATCGATCGCACGCACATTCGCCTGCGCATCTGGGAACGCGGCGGCGGCGTGCCGCTCGGTTCCGGTTCGTGCTCGTGCGGCGCGGTGGTCAACGGCATCCGGCGCGGGCTGCTCGACGATACCGTGCGGGTGACCTGCGACGGCGGCGACGTCACCGTTCACTGGGACGGCGCCGGCAGCGTGTTCCTGAGCGGGCCCGTGACGGCCGGCTTCAGCGGAGTGTGGCCGTCATGACCGACGACGCACAAACCTTCCACGCGCTGCGCCCGCGCCTGCAGAAGATCGCGTACCGGATGCTCGGCTCCGTCGCGGATGCCGAGGACATCGTGCAGGACGTGTGGCTGCGCTGGCACGACGCGGCGCGCGACAGCATCGAGAACGCCGAGGCGTGGCTCGTCGCGGTCACGACGCGCACGTCGATCGATCGCCTGCGCGCGGCGAAGATCCGGCGCGAGCACTACACGGGTATCTGGCTGCCCGAACCGGAGCTCGGCGAATCGCCCGCGACGCCCGAGGAAATGACGGAGCGCGCGAGCGACGTATCGGTCGCGTACCTGCTGTTGCTCGAACGGTTGACGCCTGAAGCGCGCGCGGCGTTCCTGCTGCACGAAGTCTTCGAATTCGACTACGACCGGATCGCCGACGCGATCGGCAAGACCGAAGCCGCGTGCCGGCAGCTCGTCAGCCGGGCCCGCGCGCGGCTGCGCGACGACACCCCGCCGCGGCATGCGGTGCCGCATGAAACGCATCGCCGGCTGCTGCAGACGTTCACGCATGCGCTCGCGCAAGGCGACTTCCCGTCGATCCAGGCGTTGCTCGCCGAAGACGCGATGCTGATCGGCGACGGCGGCGGCCACGTCCAGAGCTTCCCGAAACCGATGGTCGGCGGCCGGCGCATCGCTCAACTGTTCTATGCGACGTGGTTGCGCTGCGGCAGCGGCGTCGAAATGCGGCCGGTCGTGCTGAACGGCGAGTGGGCGATGCTGCGCTTCATCGACGGACAACTCGAATCGGCGATGTCGTTCGACACCGACGGCACGCGCATCGGCCGGATTCTCGTGCAGCGCAACCCGGAGAAGCTCGCCCGGATCGCGAGCGCCTGCGCCGCCGGCTGACGCGCGCATCGCCGCGCGCCGGCGCCGGCCGCGCTCGCCGTCGAGCCCGGATTGGTGCAGCGCGCGCAACACGATGCGTCCCTGTACGTGGCTACCGCGCCCCGGTGCACACTCCTAAGATGATTTCGCGCGGCGCCCTGCCGCCCACGACGCCCGCGCAACGCGGGCCAGCCTCTTCGTCGCCAGGAGAAATCATGACGCAGCGTCTCAACTACATTCAACAGTCGCCCGAGCTGTTCCGGAAATTCCTCGAACTCAGCAACCTGCTGCGCAACAGCGCGATCGAGGAATCGATCCGCGATCTCGTGTCCGTCCGGGCGTCGCAGATCAACGGCTGCGCGTTCTGCCTCGACATGCACGTGAAGGAGGCGCGCATCCACGGCGAGCGCGAGCTGCGCCTGCATCATCTTGCGACGTGGCGCGAATCGACGCTCTTCTCGCCGCGCGAGCGGGCCGCGCTCGCGTGGACCGAAGCACTGACGACACTGCCCGCGCACGGCGTGCCGGACGACCTCTACGACCGCGTGCGCGGCCAGCTCTCGGAAAAGGAATTGTCGGACCTGACGTTCGAAGTGATGGCGATCAACGGCTGGAACCGCGCGAATGTCGCGTTCCGGACCGTGCCGGGCTCGTCCGACAAGGCCTTCGGTCTCGACAAGGCCAATCTCGCCTGACGGCCGCGCCCGACGGCAGGCCACGCCCCTCCCTCGCTGCCGGCCGTCGGCCGGCGGCCCACCGGAAGCCACCACCATGATTCGCATGAAACACGTGCTCGCGGCCGCGCTCGTCGTCGCGGGCGCCGCGACCGGCGTCGCCCGAGCGGCGCCCTCGGCCATCGTCACGCCGCTGATGACGAAGCCGCTCGACGCGTACCCGGGCAAGGAAGCCCTGATGATCTCGGTCGAGTATCCACCCGGCGCGGTCGACCCGGTCCATCGCCACCACGCCGACGCGTTCGTCTATGTCGTCGAGGGTTCGATCGTGATGCAGGTGAAGGGCGGCGAGCCCGTCACGCTGAAACCGGGCCAGACCTTCTACGAGGGCCCGAACGATCTGCACACGGTCGGACGCAACGCGAGCCGGACGCGGCCCGCGAAGTTCATCGTGCTGCTGTTGAAGGGCAAGGGCGCGCCCGTGCTCGTGCCGGAAAAATAACCGGCTCGCACGCCGCCGCGCCCTTTTTTGAAAAAATGCGGCGGGCGGTGTCACAGGCGGCAGCGCTGAACCGTCTAGTCGCATACGGACACCACGATTCCAGCGCCCCCATGCCCGACACCTCCATTCGCCGCCCCGATGCCGACGATCCGTTCGCGCGCAGCTTCTCGACCTGCTATGCCGGCGTGGTCACGTTCCTCGCCGTCGTCACCGAGGGCAGCTTCGCACGCGCGGCCGATCGCCTCGGCGTCGGCCGCTCGTCGGTCAGCCGCCACGTGCAACGGCTCGAGGACCGGCTCGACGCCCGCCTGTTCCAGCGCACGACCCGCAGCATGTCGCTGACGCGCGAAGGCGAGCTCTTCTACGAAAACTGCCGGCCCGGCATCGAGCACCTGGCGCAGGCGCTCGAGGACATGCGCGAGCTGCGCAGCGGCCCGCCGAGCGGGCACCTGCGCATCGGCTCGACGCCCGGCTTCGGCCGCAAGGTCGTCGCGCCGCTGTTGCGCGATTTCCATGCGCGCTATCCGGACATCACGCTCGACCTGCTGTTGAACGACCGGCCGGCCGATTTCTCCGCCGACCGCATCGACGTCGCGTTTCGCGACGGCCGCATGGAGGACAGCGCGATCGTCGCGCGCCGGCTGATTCCGATGCAGATGATCGTCTGCGCGTCGCCGTCGTACGCGCACCGGCACGGCCTGCCGCGCCACGTCGACGACCTCGCGCGACATCGCTGCATCAACCTGTGCACCGCATCGGGCCGCGTGACGGAATGGGAATTCAGGATCGACGGGCTGACGCAGCAGCGCCAGCTCGCCGCGCATCACACGTTCAACGACATCGATCTCGTCGTGCGCGCGGCGCTCGACGGCCTCGGCATCGCGCAACTGCCCGCGTACCAGGTGTGCGACCTGCTCGCCGACGGCCGGCTGGTGAGCTGTCTCGGCCAGCACGCGCCGGACGACGGCGGCCACTATCTCTGTTACCTGAGCCGCAAGCACCTGCCCACGCGCATCCGCGTGTTCATCGACTACATGATCGAACAGACGCGTGCGCGCGACCTGCAGTGCCTGACGACGATGACGACGATGGCGCCGCTGGAGACCGTCGATTGATGCATGCACGACAACACGGCGAGGGCCTGCCGGACCCTACCGGATCGGGCGGCGCATGCCTACGATGCAGGCTGTTCGACACGCATCCGGATCCGGCAAGGCGCCGTTCGGCAAGGTCCGGGCCCGATCGCGCGAACGCGATGAGCGCCGGTTTCGGCAGATTCAAGCGGCGCGCATGTCGCGCGCCCGTTCAAGGAGAGCAATCGTGAAAATCGTCGTGATTGGTGGTACCGGCCTCATCGGCAGCAAGGTCGTCAGGAACCTGATCGCACGCGGCCACGACGCGGTGGCGGCGGCGCCGTCGACCGGCGTCGATACGATCACCGGGGCGGGACTGGACGACGCGCTCGCCGGCGCGGAGGTCGTGGTCGATCTCGCAAATTCGCCGTCGTTCGAGGAAGCGGCCGTGAAAGCGTTCTTCGAGGCGTCGGGGCGCAACCTGTTCGCCGCGGAGCGCGCGGCCGGCGTGCGCCATCACGTCGCGCTGTCGGTGGTCGGCACCGACCGGCTGCAGCAGAGCGCATATTTCCGCGGCAAGATCATCCAGGAAAACCTGATCCGCGAAGCAGGCGTGCCGTACACGATCGTGCGCTCGACGCAGTTCTTCGAATTTGTCGGCGCGATCGCGCAGGCCGGCGCGCAGGGCGATACGGTCCGGTTGACCACCGCGCACTTCCAGCCGATCGCATCGGACGACGTCGCGGCCGCCGTGACCGACTTCGCGCTCGACGCGCCGCGCAACGGCATCGCCGAAATCGGCGGCCCCGAGCACGTACGGATCGCCGATCTGGTCGAGCGTTTCCTGTCGGCGACGCACGACGCGCGCACGGTGACGCGCGACGCCAGCGCCGACTACTTCGGCGCGGTGCTGCAGGACGACACGCTCGTGCCGGCAGCCGGTGCGCGCCTCGGCGCGACGACCTTCGACGCGTGGTTCCGGCAGAACGCGCTCGCGCGCTGAACGCCACAGCCGGATCACGCACGCCATGACGCCGCTGCGCCCGCCGCCGCTCTCGCTGCTCGACCGGTATCGCGGACGAGAACCGCAGACGCTGTACTCGACGACGGTGACCGTCACGGGCGGCGCGGCGGAGCACGGCCGCGCATCGGGCGTCGCGCGTTCCGACGACGGGCGGCTCGATGTCGAGCTGCGCCTGCCGTCCGCGCTCGGCGGGCCCGGCGACGGCCCCAATCCGGAGCAGTTGTTCGCCGCCAGCTATGCGGCGTGCTTTCATGGCGCGCTGAGCCTGCTGGCCGCACGGGCGGGGGTGTCGATCGCCGGTGCCTCGGTGTCCGCATCGATCGACTTCTGCCGCGATCCGATGGACGGACTGTTCATGCTGAACGCGAACATTCGCGTGCGGCTGCCGGGCGTCGAACGCGCGGTGGCGGAAGAACTCGTCCGCAACACCGAGCGTTTCAGTCCGTATACGAAGATGGCGCACGAAGGGATCAGCCACGTGGTGGCGCTGGCGCCGACGGACGATGCGCACGAACGCTAAACGGCACGCACGTTCAACCCATCATCTTCACGAGAAAGTCATGCAGTCATTCGACAACAAGGTGGTCCTCATTACCGGCGGCGGCGCCGGCATCGGGCTGGCAGCGGCCGTCGCGTTCGCACGCGAAGGTGCGCGCGTCGTCATCACGGGCCGCCGCGAAGATGCGCTGTCCGCCGCCGCGCGCAGCGCGCCCGGTATCGACTACGTGGTCGCGGACGCCGGCGATCCGGCCGATGCCGCGCGCACGATCGACGAAGCGGTCGCACTCGCAGGGCGGCTCGATGTGCTGGTCAACAATGCGGGCGCAGGTGCAATCCTGCCGCTCGGGTCGGCGACCTTCGAAGCGATCAGCGCGATCTTTTCAGTCAATACGCTCGGACCGTCGATGCTCGCGACCGCCGCATTGCCGCATCTGAAAGCAGCCCGCGGCAGCATCGTCAACGTGTCGAGCACGTTCGGACACAAGGCTGCGGCGCTGCTGTCGCACTATGCAGCGAGCAAGGCCGCGCTCGAGCATCTGACGCGCTGCTGGGCGCTCGAGCTCGCATCGGCGGGCGTACGCGTGAACGCCGTCGCGGCGGGCCCGACGGAAACGGACTTCCTGTCGGAACGGATGAAGCTGTCGGCGCCCGACATCGAAGCAATCAAGGCGCAGGAGCGCACGCGCATTCCGCTTGGCCGGCGCGGCGAGCCCGCGGACGTCGCGAACTGGATCGTGTCGCTCGCGTCGCCGCTGGCGGCATGGATGACGGGGCAGGTGATCACGGTCGACGGCGGGCTCGACGCAACCTGACCGTCGCGAGGACGCGCGGCACGCGACGTACGACGCGTGCCGCGCGAAGGGGCAAATCAGTGCTTTTCGTCGAGCTTCTTCGGCTTCGGCGGCGACGGCACCTTCGCGTACTGGAACGCCGGCGTGGCCTTCAGCGCCTCCTTCGTCGCGCCCGGCAGGTAGATGTTGCCGTTGCGCACGTCGAGCGACGCGATCGGCACCGCGACGTCGTGCGCGGCCACGCCGAGGAAGCCGCCGGCCGACACGATCGCGGCCGACACCGAGCCGTCCGGCGCGACGATCAGGTCACGCACCTTGCCGACTTTCTGGTTCTCGTCGTTGTAGACGGTCTTGCCGAGCACGCTCTTCTTCACGCTCCAGCCTTCGAGGAGCGCCTGCGATTGCTCGACGGTCACGCTGATGGGCTGCGCGCCCGCGATCTGCGCATGCGCGCTGACGCTCGACGCGAGGACGGTTGCTGCGATGAGGGTCTTGTAGAACTTCATATGCGTTGCACTCCGGTTCGGTTGTTGTGGATTCCGGGAACGAAGCGGCGCGGGCGCAACGGCTGATCGGTACGCACCCAGCGGATGGACGCCCCACAGATGGCCGCCCCGCGGATGGCCGCCCCGCGCTTCGTCGGTCGCATGGCGGCCGGCCGCGCCGCCATTGCGTGTGTGCGTGGCGGACCGGCATGGCCGGGCCGCAGCGTGCAACACGGAGTTCATGGTAGCGGCAATCGGCGGATCGTGCGTTCGGCGTGCGACGTGGCCGGTGGGGCAAACCGGATCAGGATCAAGGACCACGCAGAACAGCGGGGCGCGCGGCGCGAAAATAAAGGCGCCGCGGCCTGTCGATCAGGACGCCGTCGCTGACGCGCCGCCGATCGTCGCAGCGCCGCGAATGACGCGGCGGGCGCCGGGACGCGACGCGGTATCACGCATTCCGCGAATACACCCTGCGATGCCGCGCCGCCTCCGCCAGCACGTCGAGCACCGGCTCCGTCTGCGTCCAGCTCAGGCATGCATCGGTGATCGACACGCCGTACTTCAGCGGCACGCCCGGCTTCAGGTCCTGCCGCCCGGCTTCGAGATGGCTTTCCACCATCACGCCGACGATCCGGTGCTCGCCCTGCCCCAATTGCCGCGCGAGATCCTGCGCCACCTCGATCTGCCGCTCGTGCGACTTGTTCGAGTTCGCATGCGAGCAGTCGACCATCACCTGCTCGCGCAAGCCGGCCTTGCGCAGCACCGCGCAGCACGCCTCGACATGCTCGGCATCGTAGTTCGGGCCGTTCTTGCCGCCGCGCAGGATCACATGCGCATCGTCGTTGCCGCGCGTCTCGAAAATCGCGGCCATCCCCATCTTCGTCATCCCCATGAACGCATGGCTCGCGGCCGCGGCGACGATCGCGTCCGACGCGACCTGCACGCCGCCGTCGGTGCCGTTCTTGAAGCCGATCGGGCAGCTCAGCCCCGACGCGAGCTGGCGATGGCTCTGGCTCTCGGTCGTGCGTGCGCCGATCGCGCCCCACGCGATCAGGTCGGCGATGTACTGCGGGCTCAGCAGGTCGAGGAATTCGGTCGATGCGGGCAGGCCGAGCGCGTTGATGTCGAGCAGCAGTTGCCGCGCGGCGCGCAGCCCTTCGTTGATGCGGAAGCTGCCGTCGAGGCGCGGATCGTTGATGTACCCCTTCCAGCCGACCGTCGTACGCGGCTTCTCGAAGTACACGCGCATCGTGATCAGCAGGTCGTCCTTCAGCGCGTCCGCGGCGGCCTTCAGGCGGCGCGCGTAATCAAGCGCCTGGTCGTGATCGTGGATCGAGCACGGGCCGACGACGAGCAGCAGCCGGTCGTCGCGGCCGTGCAGGATGTCGCCGATCGCGCGGCGCGTATCCTCGACGAGCGTCTGCGTGGCGGCCGGCACCGGCAGCTCGTCGAGCAGCAGCGCGGGCGAAATCAGCGGACGCACGGCGCCGATGCGGACGTCGTCGATGCGGGTGGTGTCCTGCGTCGCGTCGGCGCTGCCTACCTCGCGATCGTGGGAAGGATTGTCGAGGTTCTGCATGGTGATTCTCCGGGGGACGTCTGTCTGGAATGATGGGCAGGCTCGATTATGGCACCCGGACGAGGTGGCAGCGGGGTACGGCGAGGCAGTGCGGGCGGCGGCCGCCGCAGTCACGCGACCGACGTCGAAACGAGACAAAAAAGGCGACCCGTAAAAGGGTCGCCCGCCGTTCGCCGCGTTGCGCGGCAGCGACTAGTGCAGCGTCTCGGGCGCGAGCGAATTGCTCGGCAGCAGCGACGTCAGCCAGCAATTGTTCGGCGCGGCTTTGCCGTTGAAGCGGTCGTAGAGCCACGGCAGCATGCCGGCCACCCACGGCACGATCGCGCCCGCGTGTTCGAGCGGATACTCGGTGTACGTGACCGCCGTGCCGCTCGCGCAGAATTTCTGCGCCAGCGCGCGCACATCGTACGCGAGCATCACGCCGTCGCCCACCTGGCTGCCGAACGTGCCGTCCAGCGCGCCCGCGGTGCCCTGGCCGATGAACATCGGGATCGTCGGCGACGCGGCCAGCCCCGCGTTCACCTTGTTCGCATAGGTGACGTACACCGGAATGCTGTTGATGTCGTTCGCGTATTGCGGCTTGAACAGCGTGCCCCAGCGCAAGCCCGTGTACTTCGGCAGGATGTACGCGAGCGACTGGCTCTGGATGTCCTTGAACACGGCGACGCCCGTCTCGCTGAGGTACGGCGTCAGGTCGAAACCGTAGCCACGCGACAGCCCGGCCAGCGCGGCCGCGGCGACGCCGCCCCACACGATGCTGCCGTCGACGTAACGCAGGTTGTGCGCCGGATCGACCAGCACGCCGCCTTCCGCCGCGCCGACGAGTTGCCGGTTGACGTCGGGCGCATAGCTCGGCGCGAGTTGCGCGGCCCAGTTGGTCGCGATCGCGCCGCCGGAATAGCCGATCATCGCGACCTTGCTCGACGGACTCAGCCCGGTCGACGGCGTATTGAGCGCGGCGCGGATCGAATCGAGCGTCGTCATCCCGTATTCGGGGCCGGCCGCGAAATCGGCCGTCTGGCCCTCGGTATCGGGCACGATGACGTTGTAGCCGAGCAGCAGCAGCGTCGCCAGCGGGATCGATTCCGCGCTGTACAGCAACGTGCCGACGTTGATCACCTTGGTCACGTCGCGGTCGCCGGCGATCACCTGCGACGGCTCGTCGTACGGGTTCAGCGAATCGTAAGCCGACTGGTACGAGATCGCCCGGCCGTTGCTGACCGGGCTGCGGATCACGGACGTCACGTTGACGACCGGCTGGTTCAGCGCGTTGTGGGTGCGATACAGCAGCTGCTGCGCGGTCACCGCGGTCGGCATGCCGGCCACGTGATAGGTGACGTTGCGCGTCTTGATCACGGTGCCCGGTGGAACCGATGCCAGCGGCGTGGTGCCGGTGTATGTATAGAACGGATCGGAAACGGCCGGTGCGGCTGCGCCGGCCGGCGGTGCGGCGACGGCCAGTGCGGCCGACACCGCGGCCGCGGCCATCATGAAACGTCTGGAGGACATGGGTGGAGGCCCCTGGGATAACCTGCTGCATCGAAGGAAATTCGGCGGTGTTGCAGACCATCTCGATTGCCGCTTCAACGGCGTTTCCCTGCCATCGACTGTCTCCTGTAAGTGAATGATCCGGTTTGTTCCGGTTCTGTAATTTGGTAGGACTGCAAAGCTGATTCATTGAAGCACAACGCGAATGCGTTCGAGATGCGTTTTCGACTGTTTGAAGGTAAACGTCTAAACCGGCTTGCCACGCGAGGCGAGCGCCCCGGCCGTTCGGCCGAATGTTCGCGTTCGAGCGAAGTACCGTACGATCATGGCTGTCCGATAGCGAGGCGGCCCCTCGTGCCACGTCGGCCGCCCCGTGCACCGCTTGCCTGTGACCGATCGTTTCCTGCTCAACCGACACGCCACGATGACCGTCTCCGAACTGCTCCGCGCCATCCGCCAACCCTATGCCGACCTGCTCGCGAAAGCGGCCACGCAACCGGCGATCGTCGTCGAACCGGCCTACCGGCGCGCCGACGGCACGCTGGCCACCGAAGGCCCGCTCGCGCTGCCGTGCCGCGCCGACACCATCGCGACCGAGGGCGAGGCGGCCGGCCAGCCCGCGATGGTCGATTCGGCCACGCAGCTGGATTTCGAGCCGTTCGCCTTCGAACTGGAAACGGCGGCCGTGTCGATCCAGCCGTTCGTGTGGGACTGGGCCGCGGTCGAAGCCGACGGTCTCGACGAAAGCACCGCGAACGATGCGTTCAAGACGTGGTTCCTCGCGTGGTTCGACGCGGACGACGAGAACACGCCGGCCGAGGACGGGCTGCACGGCATCGTTCACTACCTGTCGGAACCGGTTCGCACGGAACAGGGCTGGCGCATCCACGCGGATCTCGGTTCCGCGCCGGAGACGGCCGTCGAGGATCTGCTGTTCCGGCTCGTCGACGCGGGCGCAACGCGGATCCGTGTTGGTTGATATGCACCTTCATCGTTCCCCCATCCTCATGAAAACCACCCGGTTATCGCCGTTGATGCGCCCGTTCTTCCGAAGCGCGTGCGTCCTGATCGCACTGCACGCGGGCTCTGCGAATGCCGCGCCGCGCACCGTCTATGAAGGGACGCTGCAAGGCGCCGGCACCGTCGTGATGGAACTCGACGATCGCCCGGCCGCGGACGGCACGATCTCGGGTCGCTATTTCTACGCGCAGTTCGGCGTCGATATTCCGCTGCGCGGCAAGCCCGCGCGACTCGTCGAGCCGCTCGTGCGCACGCAATTGCCGGACGATGCGCGCTCCGCGCCGGAATACAGCGACAAGCCCGATTTCGATCATGGGGCGGCCACCTGGCAGGGCACGCGGGACAAGGACGGCTATCGCGGCCGATGGACCGATGCGCGTTCAGGCAAGACACGTACCTTCGCGTTGCGCCGCGTGGCGGCATACGATCCCGACTCGGTTGCGCCCGGCTCGGTCGAAGCCGTCACCGCGCTCGTGGCGGGCGGTGTCGGCAGCGGCATCGCCCGCGGCGCGGACATCGACATGCAGCACGCGCCTTACGCCGCGTTGAAGCTCGCCGGGCATGCGCAGCCGGTCGGCCCCGAGGTTGGCGACGGCACGGTGGCGTACCGGATGTGGCGCGATCCGCGCACGGTGCTCGCGTATCCGCGCCTGAGCCGCCATCCCGACCCGGCCGTGATGGCGCGCGTCAACCATCTGCTCGAACAGCGGCACTGGCAAATGAGTCTCGCGGCGCTCGAATGCGCGTCGACCCGCTATACCGACGACGGCCCGGCCGCCGGCACGCTCGGCAGCTACGACGACGAGCGCGTGACGGTCACGTGGCTGTCGCGTGCGGCACTGGGCATCGTGGAAGCCGGCAGCACGTACTGCGGCGGCGCGCACCCGGCCAATCACTACGATCCGGTCACGTTCGACCTGCTGCGCGGTGCGTATCTCGACTGGAATCGCGTGATCGATGCGGCCGCGCCGGCCGACGACCGTGAATCGGCAACGAGCGCCGCGATGGTGAAGTTCATTGCGCGGCTGCGCGACGAAGCCGCACCGGGCAACCAGCCGACGGACGGCGACGGCGATTCGCTGTCGTGCGCCGACGTGTTCCCGCAGTATCTGGCGTTCGAACTCGATGCACCGGGCAAGCTGTCGTTCGTCGTATCCGGCATCGGTCACGCAATGGGTGCCTGTCTCGGCCCGCAGCTCGACGCGCCGTTTGCCGCGCTCAAGCCGATCCTGAGACCGGGCGGCGCGCGCTACCTCGTCCCGGGCGTCAAGCTGAAGTGACGCGGCGGTGCGCGCGCACCGCCAGCACTGCATCAGGAAGCGATCAGGACGCGTTGCCCGGCGTGTCAACGTCGATGCCGAGTTCGCTCGCCATCCGTTGAACCAGCGCATTCAGGCGCGTCACTTCGTCCGCAAGGCGCTTCTGTTCGGCCTTCAGCGCCTCGAATTCGGAAGGCGGCACCGAATCCGCGCCGCCGCCCGCGTCCGCGCTCGCGAAGTCGGCCATGTTCACCTCGCCGCACATCAGGTGCATCCAGCGGTTCTCGCGCGCGCCCGGTGCACGCGGCAGCCGGACGACGAGCGGTTGCGCGCGCGCCGCGAGTTCGTCGAGGAACGCCTCGACCGACGAGATATCCGCGAAGCCGTGCAGGCGCGCGCTGTTCAGGCGCAGCTCGGCGGCCGTCTGCGGGCCGCGCAGCAGCAGGATCGTCAGCAGCGCGATCGCCTGGCTCGGGATGCCGAGCACGCGGTTCATGTTGTGTTCGAAACGCGGCACGCGGCTGCTGCTGCCCTCCATCACGAGGCTCAGGTGCTTCAGCCCGTCGAGCGCGGTCGTCACTTCGTCCTCGCTCACGTTCATCACCGGCGCGCGCGCGGTTTTCTGGTTGCAGCCCGCGGTCAGCGCGTTCAGCGACAGCGGGTAGGTATCCGGCACCGTGTGCTGTTTCTCGACGAGCACGCCGAGAATGCGGGCCTCGAGGGGCGTGAGTTCGCGAAGGGCGCGGGGCGTGGGCGTATCCGGCGTGGTGTTCATGAGTGACATCGCAGCGTGCAGCAGGTGAAGGGAAACGGTCGCGGCCCGTCCGGCATCGCGCACGGGCGAGCCATATGATAGCTCGCGACGCTCGGCCCGGCGCCCTTGGCGCAGCAGCGTGCGGACTTGCCGCAGCGGGCTTTCGTCGGACGTAGCGGCGCGCGCGATAGCGTGCGGCGCAGCGCGGCGATGCGCGTGCGCGGCACCGCAGCGTCATCCTTCGCGCGCGCCGGGCGTTTGCGCGATGCGCATGCCGGCGCTACGATAGACGTTCATCCCGATATCAGCGGCGCCGCACACGACCGCCGTCACACGTCGACACCACGCAGCACCCGCGTTGAATGCGCTGCCGCCGTGCCTGCGCCGCTCGTCAAACCCGTTCACCCCCTCACCGGTTCACCACCATGACTGCATCTTCTTCCGCACCCGTGCGCGCCATCGTCACCGGACACACCCGCGGCGTCGGCGCGGCGCTCGCCGAACAACTGCTGCAGGAAGGCATCGCCGTGCTCGGCGTGTCGCGCAGCCGTCATCCGTCGCTCGCGTCACGGGCCGGCGAGCGCTTGACCGAGGTCGAACTCGATCTGTCCGACTCGAAGACGATCGCGAGCTGGCTGGCCGGCGACACGCTGCGCCGCTTCGTCGACGGCGCGTCGCTCGTGCTGCTGTTCAACAACGCGGGCATCGTCGATCCGATCGGCCCGCTCGCCACGCAGGACCCGGCGATCGTCGCCCGCGCGGTCGGCCTGAACGTCGCCGCGCCGCTGATGCTGTCGGCCGCGCTCGCGCAGGCCGCATCGGCCGCGACCGAATGCCGGATCGTGCACCTGTCGAGCGGCGCGGCCCGCAACGCATATGCGGGCTGGAGCATCTACTGCGCGACCAAGGCCGCGCTCGATCACCATGCGCGCGCGGTCACGCTCGACGCGAACGGCGGGCTGCGCATCTGCAGCGTGGCGCCGGGCGTCGTCGATACGGGCATGCAGGCCACGATCCGCGCGACCGACGAAGACAATTTCCCGATGCGCGAGAAATTCGACCAGTTGAAATCGAGCGGCGCGCTCGCGACGCCCGAGGCGACCGCCCGGCAACTGATCGGCTATGCGCTGAGCGACGCATTCGGTACCGAGCCGACGGCCGACGTGCGCAATCTGCCGACGCAGTAGGCGTCGGACGCGGCCCGTCATCCTTCGAGCCGCTTCGTCCAGTCCTCGACCTGCCGCGCCGTCCGGCGTTTTTCCAGCATCGCGCGCCAGCCGGGCGGCAGCAGCGGCACGTCGCACAGCGCATCGAGCGCGGCCATGTCGAGCGTGCGGCGATACAGCACGTCGAGCACCGTCGACAGCGGCCACTGCGGGTAGCGGCGCTCGTGCAGCGCCAGCACATCGCCCGCCGCCACCCAGCCTTCCTGCAGCACGCGGTAGTACCAGCCGGTCCGGCCGCTGTGCTGCACGAGCGCCGCCATCCGCGGATGGTCGAAGCGTGCGTTGAGCTTCCAGCATGGCTGCCGCGACTGCGAGACCTGGAGCACCGCGCCGCCCAGCGTGAACACGTCGCCGAGACACACGTCGTGCTCGGTGATGCCGCGCGTCGACAGGTTCTCGCCGAACGCGCCCGGCCGCGCGAGCACGTCGCGTGCGCCGATCTGGTCGGCCCACCACGCATAGTGATCGTGCGCGTAGTGGTGAACGGCCTTGTCGGGGCCGCCGTGATGCCGCGCATCGGCCTGCTCGTCGCCGGCAAACCCGAGTGCGCCCAGCCACAGGCGCGCATCCACCGGCTGCTTATCGATCGCGCTCGCGTGCGGCGTACCGGCGAGCGGCCGGCTCGCGCCGATCCGCACCGCGCCGATGGCCGCCGCGATCGCCGGCCGCGCGTCGCCGCTCATGCCGCCACACCGTCCGGCAGCGCCGCGAGCAGGCGCTCGAGTTCGCGCGTGCGTGCCTCGCCGAGCGGCAGCAGCGGCCGCCTCGGTTCGCCGGCGTCGAAGCCGCGCAGCCTCAGCCCGGCTTTCACGGTCACCGGCAACCCGCCGTTGACGATGAACTGCAGCAACGGCAACTGCGCGTGAAAAACCGATCGGGCGCGCACGAGGTCGCCCGTGCGCATCGCGTCGAACAACGCGAGCGGCAACGCGGCGTTGAGATTCGGCGCGGCCGTGCACCATCCTGCCGCGCCCGCGGCCAGCGCGGCGAGCGCCATCGGATTGCTGCCGTTGTAGAACGGGATCGTCCCGTCGCTCAATTGCGCGAGCCGGTGCATCCGGCCGATGTCGCCGGTGCTCTCCTTGACCATCGTCACGTTGTCGACGGTCCGGCAGATCGTCGCGATCAGCTCGGGCGACATGTCGACGCCGCTCGTCGCCGGGTTGTTGTACAGCATGATCGGGATGCCGATCGCGTCGCCGATCGCACGATAGTGCGCGACGATCTCGTCGTTGCCGAGCTTCCAGTACGACACCGGCAGCACCATCACCGCATCGGCGCCGGCCTGCTCGGCGAAGCGGGCGCGGCGCACCGCGCCCGCCGTGGTGAGATCGGAGATTCCGACGACGGTCGGCACGCGCCGGCGCACCGCGCGAATCGACGCGATGGCGACGGCCTCCCATTCGGCATCGGACAGGTAGGCGCTTTCGCCAGTGCTGCCCAACGGCGCGATCGCATGAACGCCGTCGGCGACCAGACGTTCGATCAACGCATCGAGCGCGGTCAGGTCGACGCCGCCGTCGGCGGAGAATGGCGTGACCGGGTAGGCAATGATGCCTTTCAGCAGGATGGACACGATATGTATTCCTCAATGATTGTCTGACGAAGTGGTAACGATGCGCCGATTCACGCGACGCAATCCTGATGCGTACGCAATGCGCGGCGCGCGTAGTAGTCGAACGTCACCGTGTCGCGCTTCGGCTTCGAGATCCAGTCGTGCGCTTCACGCGCCAACGCCGGCGGCACCGGCTTGATCTCGCCGGCCGACATCGCGAGCAGTTGCAGTTTTGCCGCGCGTTCGATCAGCAGCGCGAGGATGCATGCCTCCTCGATCGTCTTGCCGACCACGAGCTGCCCGTGATGCGACAGCAGGATCGCGCGCTTGCTGCCCAGCGCCTTCGAGATGATCTCGCCCTCCTCGTTGCCGACCGGCACACCCGGCCAGTCCTTCAGGAACGCGCAGTCGTCGTACAGCGGGCAGGTGTCCATGTGCGACACGGCGAGCGGCTGCTCGAGCATCGACAGCGCCGCGACATGCACCGGGTGCGTATGGATGATGCAGTTCACGTCCGGGCGCTCGCGATAGATCCACGTATGGAACCGGTTGGCCGGGTTCGGAATGCCTTCGCCATCGACGACGTCGAGATCCTCGTTGACGCGCAGCAGGTTCGCGGCCGAGATCTCGTCGAAGCCGAGCCCGAGCCGCTGCGTGTAGTACGTGCCGGCCGCATCCGCGCGGCAGGTGATCTGCCCGGCCAGGCCCGAGTCGTGGCCGGCGTCGAACAAGATCCGGCACGTCAGCGCGAGCTTTTGCCGCGCCGACCAGCCGCTGTCGCCCACCGCGTTGTCCAGACGCCGCTCCGCCAGCGCGACCAGCGCTTCCTTCGTCAAATTCAGCGTTTCCGCCATGTTCGCCTCCTGAATGGACCGGGCCTGCCACGCCGTCCGCGGCCGTTTCCCCGGTCACACGTGACACACGATACACCGAATGACACTTTGTGTCATGCGTTACAATCGGTTTTTCGAAGGACACCTGGCGCCCCATGACGATTCGCCTGAAGCTGCTCAGAAAACAGAAGGGCTGGACGCTCGACGTGCTGGCCGACGAGACGGGCCTCACCAAGAGCTACCTGTCGAAGGTCGAGCGCGGCCTGAGCGTGCCGTCGATCGCGGTCGCGCTGAAGCTGTCGAAGGCGCTGAACGTCGACGTCGAGCAGCTGTTCTCGGAAAGCCGCAACCGCGAGCTGATCACGGTCACGCGCGCCGGCGAGCGCACAGCGATGGGCGCGGCGGCCGACCGCCACGCGCACCGCTTCGAGAGCATCGCGGCCGGCGTCGCGCCGAAGAAGATGCTGCCGTTCGTCGTGCATCCGCCGCACGAATTCGTCGCGTCGACGTTCCGCGAGCACGAAGGCGAGGAATTCCTGTTCGTGCACAAGGGGCGCGTCGAAATCGAATTTCCGAACGAGACGGTGCAACTCAGGGCTGGCGATTCAGTCTATTTCAACGCGCTCATCCCGCACCGCACGCGCAGCCTCGGCACCGCGCAGGCGGAGATCCTGGTCATCGTCAGCCACGACGACTAGCCTCGTCACTTCTTCGCGCAAGGATCTTCCGATGGTCACCAAGGCCACCGCACCGTTCCAGCAGATCAAGACGCTCGTTCGCCAGAACGTCGAGTCGGGCGACTGGCGCCCCGGCGACCGCATCCCGTCCGAGCTCGACCTCGCCGCGCAGTTCGGCGTCGCGCGCATGACGGTCAACCGCGCGCTGCGCGAGCTGACCGAGGAAGGCGTGCTGAAGCGCATCGCGGGCGTCGGCACCTTCGTCGCCGAGGTGAAGCCGCAGTCGAACCTGCTGATGATCGCGCACATCCGCGACGAAATCCGCGCACGCGGGCACGAATATCGCTGCCGCGTGCTGAGCCGGTCGAGCGAACCCGCGTCGTTCGACGTCGCCGCCGCGTTCGGCCTGCCGGTCAACACGCCGGTCTTTCACGTGGTGTGCGTGCACGAGGAAAACGGCCGCCCGATCCAGCTCGAGGACCGCTACGTGAACCCGGCCGCCGCGCCCGGCTTCATCGACCAGGATTTCGAGGCCGAGCCGCCGTCCGAGTACCTGTACAACAACGTGTCGCACTACGAACTGGAAATCGAGCACGTCGTCGACGCGTCGCTGCCCACCGGCGAGCAGGCGCGGCTGCTCGACATGCGCGCCGACGAGCCGTGCCTCACGCTCACGCGGCGCACGTGGACGGACGGGCTGCCCGTCACGTTCGTGCACTTCCTGCATCCGGGCAACCGCTACCGGCTCGGCTCGCGCTTCAAGCCGGGCGCGGGGCGCCACCCGACCTGATCCTTCGGCGCACGCACGCCCCCGAACGCACGGCGGCCGTTTCGTCATGAAACGGCCGCCGTGTGGGTGACAGCAGGTCAGATCGCGCCGACCTGCCCTGCATCGCGCGACCACACGACCGGGAACAGCGGGTGGTCGAGCGGCGCGCCGTCGGCCAGTTGCGCCGCGAGCCCGGGGAAATCGGGCGAGGTTTTCCAGCGGCGCGGCGCGTGGCGGACATCGTCGCCGACGAAGCGGATCGAGAACGCGCGCCGGCGGTTCTGCGTGCCGCCCGACGCATGCAGCGTCAGCATCCGGAAGCACACCATGTCGCCGGGTTCGAGCGCCCAGTGGCGAATCGGGAACGCCGCGCGGTCGGCTTCGATGTCGGGCAGGTCGGCGAGGCTGCCTTCCGGAAACCACTTCGCCTCCTTGTCCATGAACGTGCGCGGCATCAGCCATGGCCCGCGATGCGAGCCCGCGACGAATTCCAGCGTCGATTCGAGCGGCACCGGATCGACCGGAATCCACATGCTGACGTTATCGTCGCCTTCGATGTTGTAGTACGGCTGGTCCTGATGCCACGGCGTGCGCTGCCGCGTGCCGGGCTCCTTCACGAGCAGGTGGTCGTGATGCAGCCGCACGTGGTCCGTGCCCATCAGCGCGGCGGCGACCGACGGCGCCGGCGAGCGCACGATGAAATCGCGATACGCGTCGTTGTGCTGCCAGTTGCAGAAATCCTCGAAGAACCAGCCCGGGTCGTCGGGCCGGCTCGCGACTTTCGCGCGTTCGCTCGGCTGCGCGAGGTTCGCGTCGATGCCGGCCCGCAGCGCGGCCACTTCGTCAGGCGAAAAAATGCCCTTGATGCAGACCGCGCCTTCCTCTCGGAACGCGGCGATCAGTTCGGGCGTCACGGCTTGCGCGACGCGCTCCTGGATACTCGTCATGGTGTGCCTGTCGATCGAATGAGTCACGGGGTCACGGTGCCGAAGTCAGTTGCTGCTTCGCGCCGTAGATGTCGAAGTCGAAGTATTTCGCGGCGATCTTCTGATAGGTGCCGTTCGCGCGAATCGCGACGATCGCGTCGTTCAGCCGCTTCTTCATGTCGGCGTCGCCCTTGCGGATGCCCATCGCGACGCCGTAGCCGGTGATCCGCGCGTCGGTCACGTCCGGCCCCGCGAACGCGTAGCCCTTGCCGCGCGGCGTCTTCAGGAACGAGTAGCCGGCCTGCGTCTTGTCCTGGAAGGTCGCGTCGAGGCGGCCGTTGACGAGATCCTGATACACCTGGTCCTGGTTCTGGTACGAAACGATCGTCACACCCCTGGTCGCCCATTCGGCCTTCGCGTACGCCTCCTGCGTCGTGCCCTGGTCGATCCCGATGCGCTTGCCGGCGAGCGACGCGGCGGTCGGCAGCAGCTTCGAGCCGACCGGCGCGACGAGCGCGCCCGGCGACGCATACAGCTTGTTCGAGAAGTCGATCTGCTTGAGCCGCTCGTCGGTGGCCGTCATCGCGGACATGATGACGTCGAACTTGCGTGCGCGCAGCGCCGGGATCATCCCGTCGAAGCCCTGCTCGACCCACACGCACTTCGCATGCAGTTGCTCGCAGATCGCATTGCGCAGGTCGATGTCGAAGCCGGCGAGCGAGCCGTCGGGCTGCTTCGCCTCGAACGGCGGATACGTGGGGTCGATACCCCAGCGGATCGTCGACGTGTCCTGCGCGAACGACGCGAGCGGCGCGAACGCCAGCGCGGTGACGAGGAGCTTTGCGGTGCGGTTCATGGCGGGTCCTTGTGAGTCTCGACGCGGCGGGGGATGCCGGCGTACGGTGGAAGCGTCGCGACGGGAGGCCGGCGCGGGGTGCGAAAGACGAGGGACTTCGGTGAAATTGCGATGCAGTCTAGACTGCTTGATTTTTGAGCGCAAGCGGGGGAATCAAGAATAGAAAGGGGCAGAGGCGGCCGCGAACCCGAAGGCCGGCACAGCGCTTGATTTACCGCCATCCAGCCGGGAATTTCGAGCGTTTACCCTACGTGACGCGCATTCGCCACGGAGCGTATTTCCTCGGATATTTGCCGAACGGCGATGTCTATGCAGGCAATCAGCGTAGCGCTTTCCGAATGCGGTTCCCGCCGTTCCCGCAACGCACCCTATACCGCTCGTTGAATATGCGCCAGGCGCCTTCAAACCCCGCAAAACACCGCCCCCAAGTCCGGCGAAACCGCGATTGCCCACGGCGCCCGGCCATGTTAAAAGTCGCCGCACGCATTTGAAAATGAAATGCGCGATTCCACAGAAGTGCAGAAATGAATAGACCCCTGTTCGACATCGACCTGTTGCGCGCGCTCGTGATGGTCGCCGACTGCGGCAGCTTCACGACGGCATCCGCGCGCCTGCATTCGACGCAGTCGACGGTCAGCCAGAAGGTGCGCCGGCTCGAGGAAATCGCCGGTCACCGGCTGCTCGACCGCGGCACGCGCGACGTGCGGCCAACCGACGCGGGCGTGACGGTGCTCAGCTATGCGCGGCGCATGCTCGCGCTGAACGACGAGATGCTGGAGGCGCTGTCAGGCGCGACGGTCGCGCTGACGATCCGGCTCGGCGTGCCCGACGATTTCGCGGCGGGCCGCACGACGCACGCGCTCGCGGCATTCAAGCGCGAGCACCCGCAGGTCAAGCTCGAAGTGACGTGCGGGTTGAGCCGCGACATCAGCGCCGCGTACGATCGCGGCGAACTCGACCTCGTGCTGATCAAGCAGCGGCGCGACAGTCGCGAGGCCGTCGTGCGCTGGCCGGAGAAGCTGCGCTGGATCGACAGCGCGAAGCATCCGTCGATCGATCTCGATCCGGTGCCGATCGTCGTGTTCCCGCCGCGCGGGCTCTATCGCGACGACATGATCAAGGCGATCGAGGAGCGCGGCCGCCGCTGGCGGATCAGCTTCACGACGTCGAGCCTGAGCGGCATCCAGGCGGCCGTCGCGGACGGGCTCGGCATCAGCGTGCTGCCCGCGCGCGTGGTGACGGACGAGCATGTGGTGCTGACCGCGAGGCAGGGCTTCGCACCGATCGAGCACATGGACATCGCGATCCTGCACCGGCCGACGGCCGACCCAATGGTCAGCGAGCTGACGAAAGCGCTCGCGGCGATGCTGGAACTCGAAGGGCGGTAAGCGCAGCGGAATGCCAACGGCAGCGGCGCACAAGGGCGCCGCGCACCACACGCGTCAGAACAATCAGAACATCGTGTTGCCGTTCGCGGCCTGCTCGGGCACCGGCTGGTTGACGTCCCAGTGCTCGACGATCTTGCCGTGTTCGAGCCGGAAGACGTCCATGATCGCGCTGCCGCGCGTGCCCGGTTCGCGCACCGCGTGCACGTGCAGGATCACGTAGTCGCCGTCGACGAACGAGCGCTTGATCTCGCTGTGCGACTGCGGATATTTGTCGCGCAGGAACGCGACGAACTTGCGGAAGCCGTCGCGTCCGTCGGCCGCGTTCGGGTTGTGCTGCACGTAGCGATCGCCGACATATGCGAGCGCGGCGTCCGCATCCTTCTCGTTCAGCCCTTTCTCGTAGAACGCCAGCACCGTGCGCCGGTTGGCTTCCTGCTGCGCGTCGGCCGGGCCGGCCGCCACCGCCTGCGCGGCCGCCACGGCGAACAGGGCTGCCGCCATCCCTCGTGCGGCCCGTGCCGCGGTCGTGCGTCGCATCGTCGTCTCCCCGGAAATCCGGCTGAAAACCGGATCATACCGGGGCGACGCGGCGCTCAGACCAGCGCGCCGTCGCGCGCGACGATCTTCCCGGACGATACGACGAGGCGCCGCACCGGCCGCGCGACGACGGCCTCGGCGAATGTCAGCGCCTCGACGAGCACGATGTCCGCGCGGCTGCCCGGCTGCAACCCGTAATCCGCGAAACCGCAGCCGCGCGCCGCGCCGTGCGTCACGCAGTCGAGCGCGACTTCGAGCGCATCGTCGCGGCGGAAATCGTTGCGCATGCCGATCAGCATCGCGCGTTCGAGCATGTCGGGCGAACCGTACGGCGTCCACGTGTCGCGCACGCCGTCGTTGCCGCCGATCACGATCACGCCCGCCGCGCGGCACGCGGCCACCGGCGGCACCGGCACCGCCGCCGGCGCGGTCGTGACGATCGCGACGCCGAGCCCGGCCATCCGCGCGAGCAGCGCATCGCGCTCGCGTTCGGCGATGTCGCCGAGACAGAAACCATGGCTGATCGTGACCTTCCCCTGCATGCCGTACGCGGCCGTGCGCTGCAGGATCAGGTCGAGCGAATACGCGCCCATCGACCCGCGCTCGTGCAGATGGATATCGAGCCCGCACCCGTGGCGATCGGCGATCGCGAACAGCACGTCCACCGCCTCGACCGGATCGCCTTCGATCGCACACGGGTCGAGCCCGCCGAGCAGGTCGGCGCCGGCGCCGAGCGCGTCGGACAGCAGCGCATCGGTGCCCGGCCGCTTGAGCACGCCCGATTGCGGAAACGCAACGATCTGGATCTCGACCTGCCCGCGCAGCGTCTCGCGCGTCGCGAGCACGCCGTGCAGATGGCGCAGCCCGGCTTCGGTATCGACGTCGACGTGCGTGCGGATGCGCGTCGTGCCGGCCGCGAGGAACGCACGCGCCAGCGCGAGCGACGCGGCGCCCGCGTCATGGCCGCTCGTCGCGCGATAGTGGCGTTCGTTCTCGATGCGATCGACGAGGCGCGGCCCGACCTGGTTGCGATACCATGGCATCCCCCAGTGAGTCTTGTCGAGGTGCGTGTGGCCTTCGACGAGGCCAGGCAGCGCCAACGCGAGCCCGCCATCCTCGATCGCGCAGCCGGCCGGCGCATCGAGCGACGGGCCGACGCGCGCGATGCGATCGTCTTCGATCAGGATATCGAGCGCGGCGTCGGCGCTCGTGCGGACATTGCGAATCAGCAGGGTCGTCATGTCGGTTCCGGTGCGGTCGGTCAGTGCAAGGCGCGCGCGGCGCGCGCCGTGCCGTCGGTCGGGTGGATCAGCGCGTGAAGCGCAGCGACGGGGCGAACGGCGCGCCCGTATCGCTTTCGCCGCGGCGGAATACCCAGCGTTCGGCCGGCACGCCCGCGACGGCCGCCGCCGCATTCGGCGCACGCACCGCGACGAAGCTCGCGTCGCAGCCGACCGCGATTCCATAGTTTTCCTTACCGATCGCGCGCGCGCCGGCGCGCGTCGCCATGTCGAGTGCAATGCCGAGCGCTTCGTCGGTGTAGAAGCCCGACCGGTAGCCGACCATCATCGCGCGCTGCAGCATGTCGCCGTTGCCGTACGGCCACCATGCGTCGCGAATGTTGTCGTTGCCCGCGAACACGTGCACGCCCGCGTCGCGCAGCCGTTGCACCGGCGGAAACGCGCAGTCGCCCGGCGCATTCGTCAGGATCGATACCCCGGCGTCGGCCAAGGCCGCCGCGGTGCGCTGCACGTCGTCGTCGCTCACCTGGCCCAGCGCGTACGCGTGGCTCACGTTCACGCGCCCGCCGAGCCCGGCCGCGCGCGTGCGCGCCGCGATCCGCAGCAGTTGCGCGATGCCTGCCTCGCCCGGCTCGTGCAGGTGGATGTCGATTTTCGCGCCGCGCTTCTCGGCGATGCCGAACACGATGTCGAGCTGGCCGTCCGCGTCGCCGTCGAGCGTCGTCGGGTCGATCCCGCCGACCACGTCCGCGCCTTCGCGCACGGCTGCATCGAGGATCTCGGCCGTGCCCGGGCACGTGATCACGCCGGCCTGCGGAAACGCGACCAGTTCGATGTCGACGATGCCGCGCCATTGTTCGCGCGCGGCCATCACGGCCTGCAGGTTCGACAGGCCCGTCGTCGCATCGACGTCGACGTGGCTGCGCATCGCGATCGTGCCGAACGCGGCGGCCTGCGCGATCAGCGCGTTCGCACGCTCGACGATCGGCGGCGCGGCCGCGAGCTGGCGCTTCTCGACCGCGAGCCGCTCGCGCAGCGAGCCGGCCGATTCATGCGGCACCCAGCGATCGCCGACGAAGCTCTTGTCGAGATGGATGTGGCCGTCGACGAAACCGGGCAGCACGACGCGACCGTCGAGGTCGATCGTCTGCGCGCCCGGCGCGGCCGCGCAATCGGCGCCGATCGCGGCAAAGCGGCCGTCACGGACGACGAGATTGACGGGCTGGCCGCCGGCGTCGACGGCGTTGATGAAGAATCGTTCGGTCATGGCTTGGAATGTGGGGCGGTCGCGACGCGGCCCGGCGCGGACAGGGGAGGGAACCGCGACCGGCGCGGCGCGACCGTTGGCAGGGAATCCGGCCACGATATCGGACGACGCTGCGCGAGGCCAATTAAATGTCGCGATGCCGCGCATTCGATTTCGCGATGTGCGGCGCGGAGGTCCGCCGGGCCGGCCGCGACGGCGGGTGCGATCACCGTGGAAACGGCCGGCCTGTCGGCGGTCGCGCATCGTCGGCACACGGCGCCCGGAAACCGCGCCGCGCCATCGCCACCAGCGGGCTTCGACGCCCGCCCCAGCGGCGATTTACGCGGCAACAGACTTTACACGTTGTTACCCGGCCGCACCGGACGCGCATCCGGCCATTCCTTATACTCACGCCGAGTTCGCCACCCGTGACGGGAATCCATCGGCGGACACGTTGCCGATGCAGGAAACATCATGATGCGCATGCCTTCCACGAAGACCGTTCTGTTCGCCTCGCTCGTCGCCGTGGCGGCGCTTCCGCTCACCGCCTGCGTCGCGCCGGGCTACTACGGCGCGCAGCCGGGCTATCCGCAACAGCAGCAATACGCGACGCCCGGCTATGCGCAGCCCGCGTATTCGCAACCGGGCTACGTGCAGCAGCAACCGGCGTATCCGAACCAGGCGCCGCAACCGTACGACCAATACGGCAACCCGTCGCAATACGGCTCGCAGCCGTATGACCAGTACGGCAATCAGCAACAGCAATATGCGAACCCGTACGGCACGCAGTACGGCACCGTGTCGAACATCCAGCCGGTCAACGGCTCGGTCGGCCCGTCGGGCGTGGCCGGCACCGTCGTCGGGGCGCTGGTCGGCGGCCTGGTGGGCAACCAGTTCGGCCGCGGCCACGGCCGCGATGCGGCGACCGTGATCGGCGCGCTCGGCGGTGCGGTGGCGGGCAACCAGATCGGCCAGCAGATGGGCGCCGCGCAGGGCCCGAGCAGCTACCGGATCGACGTGCAGGTCAGCGACGGCTCGATGCGCTCGTTCGACGTGCAGTCGCCGGGCAACCTGCGTCCGGGCGACCGCGTGCAGATCAACGGCAATCAGCTGTCGCGCTACTGATGCCGCCGGCGTGCGCGTGAGCGGGTCGCGCGCGCCCGTCGAACCCGCGACGTCGGCCCCGCATGCGGCGCGACGTCGAAATCACACGCGCTCGGCCCCGAGCGCGACGCGCGTCGATCGCGCGGCCGACGGATTCCTATTAGGATAGACGCGATGCATCCGGCGGCCGCAGCGGCGCGCCGGCCTGCACGCCCCTCAACCGGAACGCTGCCGATGACGATCACGATCCGCCTGCTCGACGCGGCCGATGCCGCCTGTTTCCGCGCCGTCCGCCTGCGTGCGGTCGATACCGCGCCCACGTCCTTCCTGCCGACGCTCGACGAAGAATCGCAGGTGCCGGTCGACGAATTCGCGAAGCGCCTCACGCCGACGCAGGTCCAGGCCGTATTCGGCGCGTTCGACGGCGACACGCTCGTCGGCATCACCGGCGTACGCCGCGATGCGCGCACGAAGATCGCGCACAAGGCGACGATCTGGGGCGTGTACGTCGACGCCGCCTATCGCGGGCAACGCATCGCGCAGGCGCTGCTCGACAGCGCGACCGCGCACGCGGCGCACGCGTGGGGATGCAGCCAGCTGATGCTGTGCGTGAACGAGGTCAACCACGCCGCGGAGCGGTTGTATGCGTCGCAGGGGTTCGTGCGGTTCGGCACGGAGCCGCGCTCGATGTTCGTCGATGGCCGCTTCTACGACGAGCACTACATGATCAAGACGCTGGCGTAACGCATTCGCGTTCGCGCGCGGGCACCGGCCGGGCCGCATGCGAACGTCGTCGCGTGTTTTATCTCCTCTATCTCATCGCTTGTCGGTGATCGTCGTGTTGACGATCTGTCCGGCGATCGTCACGTTCGCCAACGTCATTGCGCTCACGTTGAACGCATAGATCGGCCCTGGCGACGTGACCGTCGGCGTGCCTGACGCCACCGGCGTGCCGAAATCGCAGTTGCTGATCGTCACGCCGGAGATCGGCTGCACGGCCGGCGTCGGCGGCGTGCCGTTGTAGTCGAACGCGACCGGCCCCTGCGCGACGATCGCCTGGAAGCACGACGCGGTCACGCCATTCAGCGTCACGTTGCTCGCCTTCACGTCGGAGATCGTCACGTTCTGCACGACCGGCGCCCGCGTGCGCACCGCATCGTTCGCCGGCTGGTAGTCGCAGTCGAACGTGACGATGCCGCCCTGCGCGGCCGACGGATTGCCGGCCGACGGCGTGACGACGCCGAGCGGCACGCTCGCGTTGATCGGGCTGCCGGCGAGCAGCGCACTGCCGTAGCCGCCGCCCTTCAGCGTCAAGCCGTTCGGCAGCGTGACGCCCTTCACGTGGAAATCCTTCACGTAGCCGCCGCGGTTCATGTTGGTCTTCACGCGGATCGCGATGTTCAGCGGATTGGTCTGCCAGTTCGCGTTCAGCATCGACAGGTTGGACGCATAGATCTGCTCGACGCCGCCGCCCATCTCGCTGCCGAGCGTGATCCCGCCGTGCCCGCTGTTCATCGTGCAGTTGCGGATCAGGTGCCGCTTCGCGGGCCCGTATTCGGTGTCGCGGTCCTTGCCCGACTTGATCGCGATGCAGTCGTCGCCGGTGTTGAACGTGCAGTCCTCGCACAGCACGTCGGTGCATGCGTCCGGATCGAAGCCGTCGTTGTTCGGGCCGATGCTGTTGGTCGTCACGCCGCGGATCACGACGTTGCGGCTCGCGGTCGGATGGTGCTGCCAGAACGGCGTGTTCTGCGTCTGGTAGTTCGCCATCAGCACGTTGGTGCAGCCGATGAATTCGACCATGCACGGCCGCAGGTAGTGACCGAGGCCGAAGATGCGCTTCTCGACCGGCACGCCGGCCTCGGACAGCGCGGGCAGGTAGTTCTGGTCCTGCTGCCACGGCGTGACGGGCGATGTGAGCAGCGCATAGAGCGCGTCGGGAATCGCGGGCGCGACGATCCGCAGGTCGACGTTGTTCGGGTTCGCGGTGTTCTGCGCCGGCACCGTCGCGCTCGCGCCGTACGCGCCCGACGAGCCCTTGTAGGTCCACCAGCAGACGCTGTTCGCGCCGCTGCCGGAGAACGGCGTCATCGCCTGTCCGTTGAGCACCGACGTCGGGCCCTCGCCGGTCAACGCGATGTTCGCCGCGTTGCGGGCGTAGACGGGTGCGCCGTAGTTCAGGCAATCGTTCGCCTGCCAGCGGCTGTAGTACAGCCGGCCGTTCGCGCCGCAATCGACCGGGCCGTCCTTCGCGTAGTCGGCCGGGTTCGGGCTGAAGTAGATCGTGCAGTTCGCGCTCAGGTGGAACGTGACGTTGCTCTGCAGCACGATCGGCCCCGCGCAGTACCAGTTGCCGGACGGCACGACGACCCGGCCGCCGCCTTCGCGCCGGCACGCGTCGATCGCCGCGAGAAACGCCGGGCGCGAATCGAAGGCGCCGGGCGCGGTCGTCAGGTCTGAACCGGGGCTGACCGGCGATTTCGCCGCCGGGTACGGCGACGTCTGCGCGACCGTCGCGCACGGGCGCGCGCCGTAGTGCGTCACGTCGAAGTCGCGGCCGTGCCGCGCGAGCCGCGATACGTGCGCGAGCGACGCGGCGATGCGCGCCGCCGCGCCGTGCTCGCCCCACACGAGATCGACCGCCGACGCACCGGGCGTCGTGCCTGCCGCCAGCGCCCGGGTGGCCGCCAACGGTCCGCCGAGCATCGCACCGCCGGCGAGTGCACCGGTCCAGCTGATGAAGGCGCGGCGCGATACCCGTTTCGACGCGGACGATCGGACGGATGAAGACGGACGGCGGCGATGAGCGGCCATGGGCACTCCTTCAGGGTAATGGGTATCGATGCGCCGGGTAGCGGATCGCAATTTATACGTCGTCGTACTACATTGCGCAGTCTAGACGCGATTAGCGCAAGGGACGTATTTGTCGTTTACCCTGTTTTTATCGAATATATGCGGCATATGTGTGCACACACTCACATTGTCGAGCGCTCCTTTAGAGATATGTTGTCGTATGTTTATGCGCAAAAACTACAAATCAATCCTCCGCCTGTCTCTTATACACATCTGACGCTGCCGACGACTTAATAGGTGTAGATC
>NZ_JACCQC010000109.1:0-398 GCF_015712225.1 Burkholderia sp. 9775_39
GGCGCCCGCCTGATCGTGCTACCTGAGGGCGCGAACGCGCAATGGAATGACGGCCAGGCCTTCTACTGGAGCGACATCGCAGAGTTGGCAAGGAAGAAGAAGGCGACGGTTCTGCTGGGAGTCTATGAGACCGATCCACTCACCCAGCATGACGGGCGTGACACTCTGCTCGACCTGGTAACGGACCAGCACTACACAGCGCAAATGCCCATGCCAATTGGAATGTGGAGACCGTGGGCAGATGAGCACTACCCGATGCGGGCACCCGGGGGCGGCCTGCAGACTCGCTACGGCCCGGCGTTAATCTCGATCTGCTATGAGGATCTGCTATTGTGGCCGCTGATTGCCCAGCGTCTGCAGATGACCGCGCATGGCACGACCCCGGCGCTGCTCATTTC
>NZ_JACCQC010000110.1:0-397 GCF_015712225.1 Burkholderia sp. 9775_39
GTGCGAAGACAACACTTCGCTACGCGAGGCGCTAACCCTGTACAAATACGATAGCGCCGGGAGTCGTATGTTCGAAGAGCTGGCAGCGGGAAGCGATCGTTTCTATGCCACGCTTCCCTGGCAGCCATTAACTGTCCAGTCTGAATGCCCGGTAACGCTTAAGGATGTGAGCGACCTATGAAAACATGTTGGCAAATCCTCGAAATTGAAAGCACGACGCAAATAGACATTATCCGCCAGGCTTATCTTGCTCGCTTACCGTTGTGTCATCCCGAAACCGATCCGCAAGGGTTTAAAGCATTACGCCAGGCCTATGAAGAGGCCCTGCGACTGGCGGTAAATCCTGTCGAGGAAGCAGATGATGAAGAAAAAGATGCTGCCGCTGAACATGAAATAC
>NZ_JACCQC010000111.1:0-397 GCF_015712225.1 Burkholderia sp. 9775_39
CCTCAACGCCATTGAATCCTGCGCCCGTCGCAGCAAGCGCGGTGCCGTTGTTGGTGGCGGCCTGTTAGGTCTGGAAGCTGCTGGCGCGCTGAAAAACTTAGGCATTGAAACCCACGTTATCGAATTTGCCCCTATGCTGATGGCGGAACAGCTTGATCAGATGGGCGGCGAGCAGCTGCGTCGCAAAATCGAAAGTATGGGCGTGCGCGTTCACACCAGCAAAAACACCCTTGAGATTGTGCAGGAAGGTGTCGAAGCGCGTAAAACCATGCGTTTTGCCGACGGCAGCGAACTGGAAGTCGACTTTATCGTCTTCTCTACCGGTATCCGTCCGCGCGATAAGCTGGCAACCCAGTGTGGTCTGGACGTTGCTCCGCGTGGGGGTATCGTCATAAAT
>NZ_JACCQC010000112.1:0-396 GCF_015712225.1 Burkholderia sp. 9775_39
ATATTTACCAGTACGGTGGCGGTAACTCTGCTCTTGCTCTGCAAGCTGACGCCCGCAACTCTGATCTGACCATTACCCAGCACGGCGGCGGTAATGGTGCAGATGTTGGCCAAGGTTCTGATGACAGCTCAATCGATCTGACTCAGCGTGGTTTCGGCAACAGCGCTACTCTTGATCAGTGGAATGGTAAAGATTCTACTATGACTGTTAAACAGTTCGGTGGCGGTAACGGTGCTGCTGTTGACCAGACTGCATCTAACTCCAGCGTTAACGTCACTCAGGTTGGCTTTGGTAACAACGCGACCGCTCATCAGTACTAATACATCATCTGTATGAAAGAAACAGGGCGTAAGCCCTGTTTTTTTTCGGGAGAAGAATATGAATGCGTTATTACTC
>NZ_JACCQC010000113.1:0-396 GCF_015712225.1 Burkholderia sp. 9775_39
GTGCCGCGCGTGCGTTGCCCGCGTGGCGAGTCGAACGCGAACTCAACCAAAGGAATCCACTGGTGCAGGGGTTCTTCCTTGGGCAGCACGCCTGGCACAAATCGATCCGTCAAATAGAGCGTGCTGTACTCCAATGCGAATCCCCAGTGCACCGTGGTGACGTTGGCTGTGCTCACACTGTTGAACTGCCGCGTCGTCGGGTCATAGCTCAAGTTGCCCGACGTTTTGCCGGTCGGCACAGCCACGCTGACGCCCGCTGTGATGGCGAATGGCCGCAACCAAGACCATGCGTCAGGCAAGGCGCCGAACCCCTGGCCTATATAAAGGCTGGGCGCGATGGTCGCTGAAGTGTTGGCGCCGAGCCGTTTGGCCCCGGTATGGGGCAGTCCATAGATG
>NZ_JACCQC010000114.1:0-394 GCF_015712225.1 Burkholderia sp. 9775_39
AACATATCTACCGTAAGGTGCGCGATCGCGCCTCCTACGCCTTTGCCCTGGTATCGGTCGCGGCGATTATTCAGCCTGACGGCAGCGGGCGCGTCGCGCTGGGCGGAGTAGCACATAAGCCCTGGCGCATTGAGGCTGCGGATGCTCAGCTATCCCAGGGGGCGCAGGCCGTATATGACACGCTGTTCGCCAGCGCCCATCCCACCGCTGAAAACACCTTTAAACTCCTGTTGGCGAAGCGAACGCTTGCCTCCGTACTGGCTGAAGCGAGGGCACAGGCATGAAATTTGATAAACCCGCAGGGGAAAACCCGATCGATCAGCTGAAGGTTGTCGGTCGTCCCCATGACCGCATCGACGGACCGCTGAAAACTACCGGCACGGCACGCTACGCC
>NZ_JACCQC010000115.1:0-393 GCF_015712225.1 Burkholderia sp. 9775_39
CATGACATAGATCCAGCCCTGGCATCCCTGAGCGAGCTGCAGAACCGCCCATCCGGGACAATACGTATTACTACTGTAGAACATGCAGCAAAAACGATATTGTTACCAGCAATGCGAACATTCCTGAAATCGCATCCTGAAATTGATATTCAGCTCACCATTGATTATGGTTTGACCGATGTCGTTTCTGAACGTTTTGATGCAGGCGTCCGTCTGGGTGGGGAGATGGATAAAGATATGATCGCCATTCGAATCGGGCCAGATATACCAATGGCTATTGTTGGCTCACCGGATTATTTTTCTCGCCGAAGTGTTCCAACGTCAGTGTCACAATTAATAGATCATCAGGCAATTAATTTGTATCTTCCCACATCGGGTACAGCAAATCGCTGG
>NZ_JACCQC010000116.1:0-393 GCF_015712225.1 Burkholderia sp. 9775_39
CCGTTAAAGCGGCTCAGATAATCATACTTTTCCGCGCCCATTTCCACGGTCGCGACATCGCCCAGCCGCACTTCAGAGCCGTCCTGATTGACCCGCAGGGTGATATTACGGAACTGATCGGGCGTCTGGAGCAGGGACTGAGAGTTAATGGTCGCGTTCAGCGCCTGGTTATCGACAGAGGGTGTACCGCCCAGTTGACCGACGGCGATCTGAGCGTTCTGCGATTCGATGGCGTCAGTCACGTCTTTGGCCGTCATCTGCACGCTGTTCAGCTTGTTGGGATCCAGCCAGATGCGCATGGAATACTGCGAGCCGTAGGCGTCGATATCCCCTACGCCGTTAATACGGCTGAGCGGATCCTGGATATTACTCGCCACGTAGTCAGCGATATCC
>NZ_JACCQC010000117.1:0-392 GCF_015712225.1 Burkholderia sp. 9775_39
AGCGGCGCGTGGACGTACACACCATCGACCCCGCTGCCGATCGGCACGGTGATTGGCGTGACTGCTACCGACGCGGCGGGCAATACGGGCCCGTCTGCTTCGGTAACGGTGACGGGCGACACGACGGCACCCGGTGCGCCGGTCATCGGTACGGTGACGGACGATGCGGGCTCTGTTGTTGGTGCGATTGCCTCTGGCGGCAGTACTGATGACGCGACGCCGACATTAAGCGGCACAGCGGAAGCAGGCAGCACGGTGAGCGTGTATGACGGCACGACGTTGCTGGGCACGACGACGGCAGATCCGTCCGGAAACTGGACGTTCACGCCCACGGGTTTGGGAGAGGGCCCGCACAGGCTGACCGTCACCGCAACGGATACGGCCGGCAACAA
>NZ_JACCQC010000118.1:0-391 GCF_015712225.1 Burkholderia sp. 9775_39
GTCCACTTTTCTCTGGTCTTTTCTTTCATAGGAGAAAAACAGCAACGATTGTCGTCACAACTAGTCCAATTAAAACGGGAATCAAGTTGCGTCTTGCTAGTTCAAACGGGCTTACACCACAAATTGCTGCTGCTGGGATTAAGGCCCAAGGAACTAGCGTACCACCACCAACCCAAATTGCTGCCACTTGACCTAAAGCTGTAAGAGTGGCAACCCCATCGTACATTGAAGAAGCAAAAAGATGGGACACCGACCCAGCCAAAGTAATACCAGAGAATCCAGAGCCATCCAAACCAGTTATTATTCCTACTCCCATAACAGTCGCTGCTGCTAGTTCTTTGGTTAACGGAATCATCTGAGCCAAAGCAACCCCAAGGTCATTAACTATTCC